>JBBTWB010000142.1:2111-5292 GCA_038078635.1 Patescibacteria group bacterium
TTACCTGTATCCAATTGGTTTTTCTTTAAGAACAGGAACCAAAATGATTCTATGTCTTCTGGTGTCAGTTTCAGATACAGTCGCCTCAATTTCATCTCCAACTGCAAAACTAGAGGTTGGGGGGAGTTTTTCTTTCTTAATAAGTCCTTCAATTCCATCTCCTAAATCGATTGTCGCACCTAGAGATGAAATTTTACTTATTGTGCCCACTACCTTCTTATCTACATTAAAGTGCTTGGATGCTTCTTCAAAAGGATCAATAGTTAGTCTTTTCACGCTCAGGTTTACTCTTTTTGCATCCTTATCTACTCCTAATACTTCTGCCTGGATCTTTTCTCCAACCTTATAATAGTTTTCCGCAGTCTCTATCTTGTCCCATGACAATTCTGATAAATGAATAAATCCCTCGAGTGCTTCTCCACCCTGAGTTGCATTTTTAACCGATAAGAATATTCCAAAAGGTGTAGTACTAGATACGACTGCATCAACTTTCTCGCCGCTCTTAACTTCTGATGCAGCTTTTGAAAAGTCTGCGCCGCTGATTGCGGCTTTCTGAGAAAAGATAATCTTATGAAGTGAGCGGTTTATCTCCAAAACCACTGATTTAACTTTTTTACCCACAAAGCTTGCCGGGCTATCATTTAGTATTGCTTGAGAATTTGGCAAAAAGCCAGCTAATCCTTCATTAGTCGTTACCAAAAATCCGCCTTTAGTAAGATCTGTAACCAATATGTCCAACACTAGCTGGCTATTTTTAAGTTTTTCCAGCCCTTCCCAAACCCTTTCATCCATAAATCTTCTCAAAGATACAACAGGATTTCCCTGATCTGATTCGGGATTTAAAATAGAAACACTGACAGAGTCTCCCTCTTTCAAACTGGACAATAGTGAGCGGAGAATACTTTTATCTTTCTCGAGAACTACTGCTTCTGTTTTTGCACCGATATCTATTAGAATCTCTGCGGATGTTAGCTTGGTAACTGTTCCTTTTACTACTTCGCCTTTTTTAAAAGATTTAATTGAGGGTTGAGCTTTGGCCATCAGTTCGGCCATAGAAGTAGCTTTTCCGCCTTTTGAACCCGCCGAATTTATTGGTTTATTGGAAATTGGAAATTGGAAATTGGAAATTCGCAAGCTGTATTCCTTTCATAATTAGATTTCCTAGAGTATACCACTAGATTCAAGGTTAAACAAGAACTGCATGTTTGATTTATTTATGTTTAGGTTCAATAAATAGCTCATAACACCCAATTAAGGACGGCACATAGAAAATCATCCAAAAGAAAAGCTCTTCAAGGGGAAAACGGTATCCAATTAGACTTATTTTTGCTATGTAGTTGCCGGGGAATATCCATTGCTGGTTATGTAAACCAATTAATTCTATTCCTAAATAGAAAAAGAAGAAGAAAGACGATGCGTAGATAGTATTTCTGACCAACCAAGATCTTCTTATGACAAGAATTAATGCAGGAATTATCGCAAAAAGACCCAAATACGCGTATGAATTAATAAAAAAGGAGAAGATTGGCTTATAAAGCAAAACTAGTATTAAAACCAGGATCAATGCAGGAATAAAATATTTTATTCTTGGCGAAACTTTATAATCGGTTTTATCTTTAAAAAAGTGCTGATAAAAAATTAGAGTAAACGTGACCATTAAAACATCCCAAACAAAAATATCTAAAGGCATTATTCCAAATAAAAGAGGTGCTATTGTTGAAGTAAGAATATAAGAATTGTTAGCTATTTGAAAAAAATCAAATAGGGATTGAAAAAATAAACCAAATAGTATTACTGAAATAAATATCTTCTTCCAATCTTTTATTTTCCTTAAACTAAGATATAAAATTGACGGAAGCATTGAAGCTAAGGCAAAAAATACTGATTTACCTATAAATAAATCTTTAGCCCATAAAGAATAGGAGAATCCGATGGAAACCAGGCATATAACTGCTAATAAGTCAGCTAATTTCTCTTTATTAACATTCATAGCTAACAAGCCGAGTATAACACCAATATAGTTACCCAACAATCTCATGTTGAATAGGATGGGCGAAAAGAATTAGAATAAAAATGTGAATGACATATTTGCCTACCTATTACTTGATATCTCTCTCCTTTTAGTTTGGGCACTAATTTATTTCTCCCGCGCGGATTTAAGGCATAAAATGTGGAAAATAAGCTTCGTCGGAGGTTTTTGTGGGCTGCTCGCAGAGTTTTGGTACTATACTGATTATTGGAGGCCACCGGTTTTATTTGGAATTCAATCAATTTCTCTTGAGGATTATGTTTTTGGATTTACCATACTTGGACTTTCTATTACCATTTTCGATTTTGTAATGCGTAAAAAGAATGATTCAATACCGGTACCTTTTACTCTGTCTAGACAGACTTTATTAAATATCGCAAGAAACTGGTTGACCAAACCAAAACATAGAATACTTCTTTTACTTTTTTTAATCGGACTTTTTTCATTAATCGTATTAAATACCATTCTTAAAGTACCCTCAATAATTGTAAGCTCAGTAGCGTTTTTAGCCTCCTCTGGAATCATTTTTATCATCAGGAAAGACCTAATTCGTCAGTCTTTATTAACTGGTTTGTTTTTAGTGCTCCTAGTTTTACCGGTGTACATTTTACTATTTGATGTGTTATTTCCTTCTTTCTGGGATAAATATTGGTTGTTGAGCGGAACACCAATTGGCATTTTCCTTATAGGAAACATTCCATGGACAGAGTTATTTTGGTATTTCTCATTAGGGACATTAATGGGAGGAGCGTACGAGTTTTATAAAGGCTACAAAAAAGTGGATCTCTAGACAAGGCCAAGCTCTTTAAGTCTCTTCTTGCCTTGTCTATAATCAAATTCAAGTTTTCCCTCTTTATTCCGTTTGTTATCAAGCATCCTCGGGCCTCCAACTACTGGCAAAGCTTGAACCATCGCGGGCACAACGCCTCTCCACTCTTTTCTTGCGAGCTTTCGTCTTTTTTCTTCCATCTGCTCTATTTGCTCCATCGGCAATAACTCCATCAGCTTATCATATTTAAACTTAGGCTCATAAAACTTATGAATCTGCTCAGCTACCCCGTATCTAACGTTAACTCCAAACCCTTTTGCATGCGCCTGGACTCTTTCCCTATGATAATCCCAACCTAAATATAGAACTTCTTCTCCCTGTCT
>JBBTWB010000143.1:0-7611 GCA_038078635.1 Patescibacteria group bacterium
AACATATTTCCCGTAAATTTCCCGAATACCTCTTCGGTAATAAATGGCATAAAGGGATGAAGAAGTTCTAGCTGAATTAAGAATAACGACTTAAGAATGGTAAATGAATTTTCATCAATTCTATTCTTAAAGTCTTCTATATATTTATCTGCAAACTGATGCCAAACAAATTCGTACAGTCCTTCTGCTGCCAGATTCAATTCAAACTTTTCAATATGTCTGGTTGTGTCACCTATCAACTCCCCTACCCGATCAATCATCTTCTTGTCGTTTTCATTTTTAACAAACTCCCCCAGCTCTGCATAATTCATAATTCTTGATTCATAATTCTTGTCTCTGTTCATCTCTATGAAACGGGCGATATTCCACAGCTTATTTGTAAAATTTCTCATTCCCCTGATTTTCTCTTCGGCCAAAGATTGATCATTACCGGCAGCTGCTCCAAATACAAGCGCCATGCGGACTGCATCAGCTGAATATTTTTCAACCATCTCAATTGGATTAATAACATTTCCTTTACTCTTGCTCATTTTTTGACCTTTTGCGTCTCTAATTAAACCATGGTAATAAACTGTTTCAAATGGGACTTTTCCCGTTGCATAAATTCCAAGCATCACCATACGAGCTACCCACCATGGTAAAATGTCATAAGCTGTTTCCATAACAGAAGTCGGATAAAATTTTTCGAAATCAGTTAATTCATTTTCCAATCGATGGAACACGTAAGAGTAGACATATGCCCTAGATTTCTCGGTAACAATGTCATTTGGATTTCTTAATTTAAATGCAGCAGTTAACTCCTCTAATGATTTATAAGTCTTATAATGATCCTTTTCTTTATAATCTATCTCTCCTATAGTTGTTTCCAGGGACTCAGTAATAATCCCATAACCAAATATCTTTTTTGATTGCGAGTTTACAAATAAAACCTTGTCGCCTACTTTAAATCCATGATCTCTTAATCGATAAGTTTTTGTTTTACCATCAAGAACTTGCGGTACAACCTCTTCATGGAACCCCATCTTTGGAAGACCATAAGTTGTCTGAAGAGTAGCGAATGGCCATTGGCCTGAAGAAAACCATGTATCAAATGTGTCAGTGTCCTGAGTTAGTTTTTTACTATTGCAATGCGCACATTTTTCAGGAGTTTTGCCCTCTGTGACAATCCATTCACCGCATTCATCGCATTTCCATGCGGGGATTCTAATTCCCCAAACTAATTGACGGCTGATATTCCAATCATGAAAGCTTTCAAACCATTGAATCATTGTTTTTTCAAATCTCTTTGGAACAATTTTTATTTTTTTATCTCTCAAAGCTTTTATGCTTGGCTCAACAAGTGGTTTTACTTTTACAAACCACTGCTCCATAGGAAGCGGCTCTAAAACCCGTCCGCATTTATAACAACTGGCAACA
The DNA here is from genome assembly GCA_038078635.1 of Patescibacteria group bacterium. Taxonomy (GTDB): domain Bacteria; phylum Patescibacteriota; class Microgenomatia; order Levybacterales; family UBA12049; genus 2-01-FULL-39-10-A. Next base: position 1,417 of record JBBTWB010000143.1, read on the forward strand.
GCATGTGTATATTTCTCGTCAGTTTTTTCCATTAATCCTTTTTCCTGTAAATCTTTTACAACAATTGCCCTGGCCTCTTTTACTTTTAATCCTGCATATTTACCTGCCAGATCAGTCAAACGCCCATCAAAACCAATTACCTGTTTCATTGGAAGATTATGTCTTTTCCCTATTTCAAAATCTGTAAAATCATGAGCTGGAGTCACTTTAACTACTCCTGTACCAAATTTAGGGTCAACTGCCTCGTCCCCTACTACCTGCAATCGAATTTTACCAATCAAACTTTCAAACTCAATCTCTTGACCGATGTATTTCTTGTATCTTTTGTCCTCCGGATGAACCGCAACTGCCGTGTCTCCAAACTTTGTCTCAGGCCTAACTGTTGCCAAAACAAACGGCCCGTATTTCATGTAGTAAAGCGGATCAGCTTGCTCAGTGTGTTTCACTTCCAGATCAGAAAAGCCTGTCCCGTCTTTGGTGCAGTAATTAATTAGTTTTAAATCCCGGTAAACCAAACCGTCATCGTGCATTTTTTTAAACGTTTTATAAACAACTTCAACTATTTTTGGGTCCAATGTAAATTTCATCCTGCCCCAATCCAGAGAAAAACCAAGACGTTTTAACTGCGACTCCATTGTTCCCCTATTCTTTTCAACAAAATCCCAAATCATTTTGTAAAGAGTATCCCTATCATAATCAAATCTGGATTTTCCCATCTTTTGAAGCTCCTTTTCAAAAACAAATTGAGTCTCAAACCCTGCATGATCAGCTCCAGGAAGCCAAAGAGATGCGTCTCCCAACATCCTGTGATACCTAACTAAGATATCTTCAACTACATACATTGCGTGTCCAAAATGAAGAGGAGCATTGGCATTAGGAGGCGGAAGAATTATTGTAAAGGGTTTTCCCTTGGGATTTGTTTCCGGCTTAAATGAACCGGAGCTCTCCCATTTTTTATAAATTTTATCCTCAATTTCTTTATGATTGTAAACTTTATCCATTTGCTTTTTCCTCTATCTTATCTATCTCGTTTATTGTAATTTTTGATTTATAGAAGAAAAATCCCACTGTTAAAATAGTGACTATTGGAGATAAATATTCCGGGATGTGAAAGCCGAAAGAGTCTAAAACCATTATTACTCCTAAAAAGAATATTGAGTACATTGCTCCATTTTTTAGATATTTATACCTCTTGATTCTTTCAATATTGCTTACTGTCAAACGTCTTAAAATCAAAGCTCCAAGTCCGTTTCCGAGGAAAATTAAAGGAACTGAGAAAGTAAAAGCAAAAGCTCCTATTATCCCGTCAATTGAAAATACAGAATCTAACACTTCTAGGTATGCAATTTTACTTGAATCGGATTTATTACTGCTCATAAGTTCTTTTTCTTTTTCTTCAGCATACTGCTTAAATCCATGGATTATAAAAAAAGCAGTAGAGCCAATTACAGCTCCGAAAGCCATGAGAGGATTTATTTTTAAAGAAAACCAAACAATTAAAGCAAGTAAGATTGATACAATTGCAAAAAACCATGCTCCCTGACGCTGAAAAAATCTCTCGGGTCTTAACCCAAAATTCTTTGGTTCTATAAAAAGCCAGCTGAAAAAAAGAAAAGTTAAAAAAGTTCCTCCTGCCATAAGAAGAATTGGAGCAGATTTCTCTATAGACTCTTCTACGATCGCAGGATTTGTAAATGTTCCGATAAGAGAACCTATCAAACCAAGGCTGGGATTAGCAATCCAAATAATCAGAAGCGGTAAAAGACCCCGGACTACAACGACCGCAAACAAAAATCCCCAAGTCATAAAAATGCGCCTTCCGCGCTTTGTCATTCCCGAAAGGACTTCCGCATTTATTACGGCGTTGTCGATGGATGTTATTACTTCAAATATACAAAGACCTAAGATGGTTAAAAGAAGGGTAAAAATTTCCATGTTCATGCATGATTTTAACAGATTTTGATCATAAACGTGATTTTACTTTTGAGAAATAAGGAACTGGAGGTCCTGGTCAGTTGTAATATCTTTAGAAAATGTGCTCTTACCTACTATTTCCTGAGCTTCCGGAAGAGAAAACGTCAGCTCAAAAGGAAATGAGTCAACACCGGGCTGTTTATAAACTTTTAATGAATATTTAAATGCCTTATCATTTTTAGAAATAGTAAAAGGCAGATCATAATTAACAACTACAGTTTTTACGCTTTGCCTGGGGACTATTACTAAAAATCCGAAAATGCTTTTATTCATCTCCTCTGTTTGATCAACTTCAAGTCCTTTTGGCGGTTTAAAACTTTTAGATTCGTAAACATAGTAATCCGTTACTGCCTTATTTGTTTCTATTTCCTTGTTATCTATTTGGATAGATGTAATCTTAGATCCTTTGGGCAATATTAACCGCATATAATTTTTATAGTTTCCTCCAAATTTATCCCCCTCCTTGCTGTTATTCTTTATGGCAACCGTTGTCCTTGAAGAAACTTTTCCCGAATCTGAAATAATTGTTTTTTTAGAAACACTCCTTGAAATATAATAATTCACCTTATTAACCCCAAGATTTGCTTCGCTTAATCCAAAGTAATCATTAATACTCCTTCCCTCTTTACTTCTGTTGTCCCACAAAGATGACGACCAATTATTTGCTGTAAAAATATTCTGATATTCAGTATCCTGAAATGCAAAGAGAACATGTTTCTCTCTTATGGATTGCCCTGTTTTTTGTGCAAGCAAGAGATATGGGACTTTTCCCCCAGCTTGTAGTTTCTGAGCAATTGAACCGGCCAAGGCGCTTAAGAAATCTTTTTTCTGGGTGGAGCCGGGGAAAAAGTTTTTTTCACTTGCCTCTTGTGTTATCTGATATAAATTACTCTCATCAATTGTTTTTTTGTAATCTGTTACATTAACAGGCCCTATTGCAGAAACAATATTTTTGGCAAAAGATAAATCCACTCCAATAACTCCATCCACTTTATTTTTAGTTTCTGTTTGATAAATGCTTGCAGCAGAAATTGCGCTATTTATAAAGTCCGGATCAAAATTACTGTCTCTTAAATACCAATGTACTGATGGAAGGAAGCGCCTTATCGCAAATGGCGGCTCGACATGTTCTTTCAACTGACCGTCTGTCTGATAAACGTCTGTAATCTTAAAACTTGTTATTTTTGCATTTTTAATTTTTAAAATCCCGTATGAACCTATAAATCCTCCGCCGGGTCTAAGTTCCATGTTGTTTTGAAAAAGAACTAAATAAGTTTTTTCCGTGTCGAAACCTAAAATATTTGGCAGAATTTCAGATGAATTAGAAAACATTTCTATAAACGGGTCTATGTCTTCAAATTTTTCTTTAAAGTCTGACGGTAAGTTTTCTTCTGTTTTAATTTTTTGTATTAGAGCAATTGAGCTTTTTAATGAATTTGATGCTTTTGAAAAATCTCTCTTAGGATCATTGCTTTCTCCTTTATAGATATTTTTTAATGTAGTTAGCCCTTCAAGCAGATAGACCGTTGCTGAGGAAAGATCCTCTCCTGTCTCAATTTTTCTAACTAATCCTTCTACCTTTCCTGCTTGACCTGCAAGAGAAGCTTCTGAGTTCAAAATGCTTGAAGTTTTTCCTGCAATTTCAAAAAACGTTTTTGAGTTTTTTGCTTTTTCAAGAGCCTTATCAAAGTTTCCATTCTCTGCTGAAGTCTTAGCCTCCTGTATTTGTTGATATCCTAATAACGAGTAAGCGGCCGTTGTCATGAATGGCAAAAGAGCTAAGAAAAGACATCCTAGTAAAAAGAAAAAGATTGGCTTTAAAAAATTCCTTTCTTTTCCTTTTTCTTTATTAACAACTCTAAGCTCCCTATTTGATTTATCTTCCAATTCCAGTTCTTTAATTTTCCGTTCTAGTTCATATTTACTTATTGCGTGCTGTCCGCCAAGAGGCAAATAAATCTTCCTCTCTACCCCCTCTTTTATAAAATCTACTTTTATATCAGGATTTATTTTTTGAAAAGTATTTGCAAGAGAGATATCAGTAATTGGATGGGGGTAAAAAAGTAAAATTACCTTTTGCGTAATTTCCAGATATGATGCCTTTACAATTAATTTTATCGTGTCAGAAAAAGAAATCGGGAAGTTTAGAGAAAGTCCATTCCCCTCCACCTCAATTTTACTATTTTTTCTTGCCTGCAAAATGTATTTACTAATTGAGGTATTCTTGTCAAAGAAAATATTTTTGTCAAACAAATCTCCGAATATTAGCACCTTAGAATTGGTATAAGAGCTTGTTATCTCATCAGCATGCTCCACGTCAATATTTCTTAAAGAGCCAATAAAAAATAACTGTGCATTATTGTCTCTTGCAATTTGAATGAATGAAAACGCAGACTCTCTTGTGACGACTTGTCCATCATCTACTATAAAAATTTTTGAATACTTGTTATCCGGAACTTGAGGAATTTTTTTATTAAACGGGATGTGGATTATGTTTGGATTTAACTTATCTATTATTTCGGGTGAAACAAAAACTACTAAATAATCAGCTGATAAGCTCTTGGCAAGCTCCTCCCCGATAACCCCTATCTTATCTACTATTAAGACCAGAGGAAGGTCTTTTGACTGATATGCTGTTAAGGCAGGTACTTTCATAAATACGAAATAGCTTAAATAGATGAAATGGTTACATGGTTCAAGAGTTGATTATTCAACTATGTAGCTATTTAACTATTCTTTTAACCTATTGTCCAACGCCAGGTTTACCATCCTATCTGCTTTTTTATTTTGCTCTCTTGGAATATGTGAATAGTGAACAGGCAAATCTATCTCTGCTTCTTTTTCTTTTGCGGAAAATAGTAATTCTCTTAGCTGGGTATTCTTAATTTTATAAAAACCGTTCAATTGAGAAGAGGCAAGCTGAGAATCCATAAAGAAATTTATTCTAGTAAGCCCGGGCATTTTGCTTTTGTTCTTGACGACCCATGATAAACCAGCAACAATTGCGCTGTATTCAGCAACGTTATTTGTAGTAGTGCCCAGGTTTTGACCTATCTCATCAAGAGTTAAGCCTGATTGATTTTCGATATGAACGCCAAAAGCCGAAGGTCCAGGGTTTCCCCTTGAACCGCCATCAGTATATATAGAAAGTGTTGTTGTTTTATCCATTTGAGCTCCAATTCCTAAATTATTCGTTAGATTGCTAATCCAAGCAAAACTCATTCCTATAATTTATTGAATTTGTGAAAAAAGGTTAAATTCCGTTTGATTATAATTATCAAAACGTAGACCCAAAGCTATTTTACCAAATTTGGCTTAACAAAACACAAACCAATAATTAGAGCAAAAAGTATTTGTCCCTGTTGGAGTGTTAAAAAGTAATGATCGAAAAATCCCAGGAAAAAAACAAAAAACAAAATAAACTTCATATCCTTGGGAGCAATGCTAAAAGTTTTAAACAAGAAAATAATAAACATGACTCCTGCTATTAGCCCAATCTGAGCAAAAGTTAAGAGAAAAATATTATGAACGGGCTGAAGGTAAAACGTTTTATTTGATCTGTAATAATTTGGTAGTTCTGTTAAAAAATTATTTATTCCTATTCCAAAAACAGGATTGTCCTTTATCATAGAACCCGCCGCAATTGTTAGGTCTTTTCTTTGAACAAATGATTCATCGGAAAAATTAAAGCTGGTAAATCTGTTGAAGTAGGGAAGAGCAAAAATAACAACTGAAGCAATGGTTATAAGTAAAAATGCGGCGTACTTTATTGATCTATTTTTTAATTGCAATATTAATTTAAATATTATGAGGAGAGAAAGTCCAAACAGAGAGGCCCTGCTAAGAGTTAAAGTTAAACCAAGGGATCCAATAAAAACAGCTGCATAAAAAAGCAGTCTCTCCAAATTATTTTTTGGTTTTGCAAAAAATAAAATAAAAGATATACCAATTAAAAGAAATGCCCCTAGAACGTTTGGATGAGAAAAAGTAGCATAAGGTCTAAGAATTAATTCTCCGTTTATATTGGCATTTGCAATATTAGGAGTCGATGAATTAAACGATCTTTCTCCCAAAAAATAAAAAATGCCGCCAATTGATGATTTATTTAAAAACTCTACGAATGCAATTAGACTTTCGCTCAATATGCCGATAGAAAAAACCTTTAAAAACAGTGGATCAACTTTTATATTTTTATAAACATAATATGCCAAAAAAGAAAAC
>JBBTWB010000144.1:0-3573 GCA_038078635.1 Patescibacteria group bacterium
TAAAACGCGTTCATTGTAACTTTTGCCATGGAATTCGCCTTCGGATTTAATCCTTGCTCCTTTCTGCATTGCACTAACCGAACCCATTCCTCTATACTCCTTAAACTCAAATAGCTCTTCTATTTTTTGTAAAGAACCGGACTTGGCAGGCAATATACTTTGGAATCTGTGTGGCACAAACTGCCTGCGAAGTCTTACTATTTTTCCAGGAGCTTCTCTGCTTGATGCAAAAAAACTTCCCATCATGCAAGTCGATGCTCCTAAAGCTAGCGCTTTTACCATTTCTCCCGAATATTTAATTCCCCCATCCGCAATTACCGGTATTCCAAACTTTTTGGCAACTCTAACCGTATCCATTACTGCAGTCACTTGAGGCACTCCCATTCCGGAAATTACTCTTGTTGTACAAATTGCTCCCGGCCCCATTCCTACCCGGAGTCCGGTTGCTCCGGCCTTAATTAAAGCTTTTGCACCGTCTCCTGTTGCAATATTTCCTGCAATTATTTCCATTTTTGGGTAGTTTTTATGAATAAAGCTTGTTGCGTTAATTACTTGCTTAGAAAATCCATGTGCGCTGTCAACTACTATTACGGAAACTTCTGCATTAGCTAATGCTTCAACGCGTTCTTCAAACCCCGATCCGGCCCCGACTGCTGCACCCACTAATAAATTTTTATTTAGCACTTTTTTTACCTCAGATACCTGTTTTGCTATGGTCAAATTTCTATGAATTATGCCTATTCCGCCAAGACGGGCTAATTCAATTGCCAATTCTCCCTCCGTAACTGTATCCATTGGCGCTGAGATTAGAGGTAAATTGAGTGTTATTTTCTTAGTTAAGCGCGTTTTCAAACTAATATCTGACCGCGAGAATCCGGCATAACCGGGCACAAGAAGGATGTCATCAAAAGTAAGGCTAAGGGGAAAGACAGTTTTATGAGGCTCCATAATTAATATTACATAATCCTGATTCTATTGTCAACTGGGCTTAATCGAACACAATATAACAAGCTTGCTATTAAGGCTGAAAAAACCTATAATATTGAACTTAATATGGCTGAAGCACTACGCACAAATGGCGCAGAATTTTCCGTACAAACAGAAGCAGAGCCAATATCGGAACGGTTTTTTTTACCGCAGGCCGATATTATTACCGTATCCGGACCTCATCATACCTTTAAAACTGCCGCTGCAGAGGTAGTAACCGGCAGAAGTAAGGATCCTAGAAACGGAAATATACAGAGACAATTCCGGATAAGAGGAATCGAGTTAACAGAAGTGGGACGGTGGATAAGAAATGCAGTAGAGAGACAAACAGGAAGACCGTTTGAAGATTCCTTGATGGATTATTCCGCTGGACTTGATGCTTTAATAGATGCTGAGCAGGAAAAAACTATGCGCGGTGCTAGAATACCCCAACTTGTAATTAACCCTAGTAATGGAGATATGTCATACAAAACCGAAAAACCAGTAATGGTTGAGGGAAGATATTCAGGATTTCTTGGTGCTAAAGTTTCTAACGAATTATTCGGCAGAGGCAGAAAATATGCTCCAAAAATAGAAAGAGTGCTTTTCTACTCAAGTGATCCACAGGCTCTCGTAAAAGATGCTGCAGAAAGATATCTTAAGGATAATCCCGGCTCCGGTTTAACTCTTGATGAATTAATGGAAATTGAAATTAATAGAGAGCTTAAAATTGTTAGAAAAGCACAAGCTACATGGCCGAAAGATATAATGGGACAAGATATTTATGACCCAGATATGGTTACTCCTGATGGAAAACCAGTCTATACGATTAAGATTGACGTGGCGGGCAAAACTCCCCACCAAATATTTGAAGAGTTTTTTATGGGTCTTTTAGCAAGGCAGGCAATTGTTCAAATAAAGAAAAGTGATTTCTCTGATACCGAAGCCGGACTTGAAGCTTTACATAAGATCAGATCCCTATCAAGATGCCAGGGATTAATACAACAGTATCATTGCAATAGATATGGAGAAAAAACAATTGATGTTTACATAGGTGATTACTTAAATGATCAAATTCCTGTTTGCATTGAACATGCTGGAAACATTAAGAAAAGAGAGAGACAAAGGTTTGCTTCATCATTTAATTATGGAATAAATTTTTCTCAAAACGGCTTCCCGCCTAATGAAAACAGCATACAAAGTTAAACATTAGATTGCGGCAATTGCGGCTTATAGATATCCTGCCTCAATCATCAACCTATCCCCAAGACTACTGTCTGCATTTAACAGGCTTTGAGCCGAATGAGAATCTCCCCATGAATTATATGGCTGGGGTTTTCCTCCCGGCTTAATCGCAACCATTAAATCTTCATCCACACCATCTCTCACTGCAACGTCATAACCCATATTCCTTAACGCGTTGGAAAATTCATCATGAGTTTTATAATTGTATTGCCTACTAAAGTCGGTTTCGCAATTTCTAGGGTTGAAAAAGGCTTTGATCGCGCCACCAGGAACTAAAACTCTATCCATACTAGTTGCTACCATTAATGGAGACTCAGAATATGCGATTGAAGTAAGGGAGAGTATACCGCTAATGCTTTCGTCTTCGACTCCATGCAGAACCTCAGCTGAAGTTCTAATTATCCTAGCTGGAGATGTATCTTCTACTAAGCCTGGAACTTTACTTAAATTAGTGCCTATAAAGCTTAAGCCTTCGCCCATCTTGCTTCTAGCTATCTCTGTAATCCCAACATTTTTCCCGGATCCAATGTCTAAAATTCTTCCATTTTCCTTAATATTTCTTGCGTAATCTAAAAAGATAGATATACCACTTAACCAGTTAACATAATCCATCATATCTCTATTCCAGCCGTCTTTAACCGTAGTATCTCCTCCAAATCCATCTCTCTCAAGGCCTCTAATAAGACGCAGTTGGGCAGCAACTCTTTTCCGATCAAGATTTTCTATAGTTATACTCATACTTAAGTCATGATTATATAAAAATTAGTTCATGAAGTCAACCTATAGTAGATTCCATTGAGGCTACTTTCCTAAATCTAAAAACTTATATTTATATTCTCCACTTTCGCCGGATTCTTCACTAATTACTTTATCAAACTCAGAATAATCTGGGAAAAATGTATCTGCGCCATAATCACCTTTAACAACTGTCAAATGCAAAACGTCAACTATTTCCTTTTCCATTGCTTCTTTAAAAATCTGCCCCCCGCCGAAAATAATAATCTCATCTAACCCTGGAGATTTTCGTGCAACCTCAATCGCCTTCTCCAACGAATTTACCACGTAGCTTCGCAAGGCGTCCCCTTGCGAAGCTAAATCCTGAATTTTCTTGTCCTGAGTTTGCCGAATGGAGAATCCTAAATCTCTCGTTACGATAATGTTCGTACGATTTGGCAAAACCCGTCCGATTGACTCAAATGTTTTCCGTCCCATTATAATAGGATGCCCCATGGTTATTTTTTTCATCCGCGCAAAATCTTGCGGAATACGAAACAGAAGGTCATTATTTTTCCCAAGTCCCCTTTTGCTATCAATCGCGGCAACTATACTAATCATATTGTTATTATAGTATACTAGCGCCAA
>JBBTWB010000145.1:0-7501 GCA_038078635.1 Patescibacteria group bacterium
ACTTCTTTTCTGGTTTTACCAGTAAAAGTATAATCAGTTAGCTCAAAACCTGCATTAATTAAAGCTTCCCTATCTTTTCTAAGCCACCCAAGATCACCTTCTTCAACTTCGGTAGGAGTTAGAATAAATGCCAATTTTAAACCCTTTGTGTTTGTTCTTTTGGCAATATCGTGTGCAACGTATGCAACGCTTGAGGTTAAAAATAATCTTTTCACTCCGCAATTATAGCAGAAGGTTAAAAAGTAATTTCGAAGAGCTCTTCTGGTTCTTTGTTGAAATCTGTATATCTAATCCATCTTGGAATTATTTTAAAATAAGTTTGACCTGCATCTGATTCATATTTTTGTGCTGAAGGATTTTTAGCATAATAAAGTTTTTGGTATGATTCGAGTTCATGATCTGGCATCAGCTCGGCGACTCCTTCATACTGGACAGTTAGCATTTCATTTCCAAATCCAATAGCAAGCGCGACTCTTGGATTTTTAAGAATATTTTTATATTTTCTGGTAGATTTATTTGTTCCGATAATTAAAGTTAGATCTTCTTTTTCTCCAAAACCAATAAGCGCTGACTGCGGAGTTCCATTCTCATTTACTGTAGAAATTGTTGCAAGAGGTTGAGAATTTAAAAAATTGTAGATTATTTTTTTCTGAGCATCCATGCGCCAATTATAGCAGGTTCGTTTAATGTATCTTTATTTGGAGTTTATAACCCATTGCATTAACAACCTTCTCTAAAAAATCCAAAGATGGATTGGTATTTCCTGTCTCGAGTCTTGCAATCGCTGATTGTTTAGTGCCAATTTTTTTCGCCAGTTCTTTTTGGGTAAGCCCTTTTTCAAGCCTAGCGCGTATAAGACTTGAGACGACGGCATAACGTGGAGCCAGTCTGTCATATTCTTTTTTTACCTCAGGATCTTTAAGCAATTCTTTCTTTAATTCTTTCCAATCTGTCATAGTATGAGTATAACATTTATGTTATATATTTTCAAGTATCGATTCTTTTAAGCGCAACTTCTATCTCTTTTCGAGGTGTTTTCTGAGTTTGTTTTCTGAATGCATGTAGAAGAATAATCCTCCGTCCCCTAAAGCAATAAAAAACTCGTATTTCTTGTATTCCTCTAATTCTAAGCTCATATAAATTTTTATCTATACGCTTGCTATAAGGCATCCGCAGCATATTTCCATATGTATTAAGAAGATCAAATAAATGTGTTAGCCTTGCTTTTGTTTTTGGAGATAGTTTTTTAAGGAATTCGTCGACGGGTTTTTCTCCGCGAGCTGTTTCATAAGTTTTAATTTCCCAATCCACGTGGCAATTATAGCAAATTACCTAGAACCAGGATTTTTTCTTGGAGGAATCAAATTCTCGGAGTAGTTCTTTCTGACGGCTGGACAAACCTTTGGGTATTGTAACTTTTACCTGAACATAATGATCTCCATATCCACTTCCTCTGACATTCTTAATTCCTTTTTGAGATAAGCGGATTACAGTGTTTGGCTGGGTTCCTGCCGGAATTTTGAGCTTTACCGGTCCTTGAACGGTTTCCACATTTACTTCCGTACCCATTGCTGCCTGCGGAAAAGTAATTTCTTCTTCTGTCACCACATCATTCCCTTCACGTTTGAACCGGCGGTCAGGCCTAACTTCTACCAGAATATCATAGCCATCAAACCTAACCCGCTGACCGTTATCAACTCCTGCAGGAATTTTTACTGTTTGAGTTTTTCCGTCTATCACTACTCTTTTTGCTACTCCTTTTACTGCCTCCATAAATTCGATTTGAATTGAATAAACAGGGCGTCTTTGTTGAGCTCTTCCAAAGGGATTTCCGCCGCCAAAAAACTGCTCAAAAATTTCAAAGGGATCTGAAAAACCACCAAAATCAAAACCTCCGGCATTTCCACCGGTTGTATATGTATAGGTAAACGGACCGCCCTGAGCGTCGGCGAAAGGATTTCCCCCGGCCCCGAACGGCCCCTGACCTGCGCCCTGTTCAAAAGCAGCATGACCAAACTGATCATATGCTTGCTTTTTCTGCGGATCGGATAAAACTTCATAAGCTTTTGTTACTTCTTTAAATTTTTCTTCCGATTCCTTGTTTCCCTTATTTCTGTCAGGGTGATGTTCAAGCGCAAGTTTACGATAAGCCTTTTTTATATCAGCTTCCGACGATCCCTTTGTGATTCCTAAAATTTGATAATAATCTCTATCTGCCATATTTATATTATATTACATGCGCGGGGAGCTGGTGAAATTTTCGAAGGACGAAAGCGAAATGCGGGTCCAAGAAAATTTTACTAGCGACCTCAGCGCATCATTCATCATTTCACTGTTACGCTTTTTGCTAAATTTCTAGGTTTATCAGGATCCAGATTTTTCAAAATTGCCAAATAATAAGATAAAAGTTGAGCTGGAACAATTTGTGCAGCCAAACTTCCTTCTTTTATATCCTTTACCTCAATAAAGTAATCAAAAATATCATTGTTTCTATAACTTATTCCAATTAATATTGCGCCCCGCGCTTTTACTTCCATGGCGTTTGACATAATTGCATCATAAGTCTCATCATTTGGTGTAAAAACAATTACCGGCGTTCCGCGACTTATCAGTGCAATTGGTCCGTGTTTTAATTCTCCTCCGGCCAGCCCTTCTGCGTGTAAATAACTTACTTCTCTAATTTTCAAAGCTGCTTCCTGAGCTGATGGAAAACTTGCTCCCCTTCCTATTATAAAAATATGTTCTTTTGTGTTTAAAAACGATGCAATTTTTTTGATGTTGTCCAAACTTTTTTCAGATAGAATTCTTTTAATCTCAAGCGAGGCTTGTTCAACTAATTTTTGACCGGTAGCAATCTCACCTTTCATGGCATAAGCGAGCATTAATAAAATTGAAAGCTTGGCAAGATAAACCTTAGTTGAGGCAACAGCTCTTTCAGATCCTGCTCCTAAAAGTATTTGGCTATCGCTCATTCGATAAACCGATGACCCTTTTACATTAGTAAGCGCAATAATTCTACTTCCCTTTTTCTTTGCACGATTCAGGGGTTCAACAACATCAATTGTTTCTCCACTTTGAGATAGTGCAATAATTAAACTTTTATTTGTCAGGAAATCTTCCAAATAATTAAATTCAGATGCCGGCGCAGTATTTACATGAACCTTTGCTACTTTTGAAAATAAATATGTTCCTCCAAGGCATGCAAAATATGCAGTTCCTGCTCCGATAAAATAAGTTCCATAGGCCCCTTTTATTTCTCTTCCAAGTTTTTCGATTTGTGTTGTATAGTTATCAGCAATATTTTGCAAAACTTTTGGTTGCTCTGAAATTTCTTTAATCATAAAATATTTGTATTCTCCTTTTCCTTCCTCTTTCAAACTTTTTTCTAAAGTTTCGTAATCTGGAGTAAGTACCAAACCTGAAGGCAAAGAAAATAATTGCAACTTTTTTCCTAAAACAACCATTTCATTGTCCTTAAGAAAAAGCGCCTTAACAGTATGCTTTGCAATCCCATTTGGATCCGAGGAAATGAAGAATTCATTATTTCCAACGCCAACTATTAAAGGCGAGCCGGTTTTTGCCGCAGCGATTTCGTTCGTTTCTGAGTTTATGGCAACAATTGCATTGAGTCCTTTTATTGAATTGAAGGCAAGGCGAAATGCAGGTTCAAACTCGTTTGCTTTTAAATATTCTTCAACGAGATGCGGAAAAATCTCCGTATCTGTTTCCGAGAGGAATTTGTGGCCTTTTTTTATTAGATCTTTTTTAAGAGTTCCGTAATTCTCAATTATTCCGTTATGAACCACTGCTATATTCTTGCTGCAATCTAGGTGCGGATGAGAATTTTCTTTTGTAACCCCTCCATGAGTTGCCCAACGTGTGTGCCCGATTCCGATCTCACTTTCCGGCAAACTAACCTTCGCATCCCCAATCTTTCCCACATGCTTTTCTACAACAATCGAACTTTTGCCTTTTGCATTTTGATTTTTGACTTTCGTTGCTATTCCCCATGAATCATAACCTCTATATTCCAGAAGCTTTAGACCATATAGGATCATCCCCGCTGTATCTTGTTTTTTACCTACGTAACCAAAAATTCCACACATAATAATTTAATTCAAAACTTAAAATTTAAAAGTCAAAATTTAGATTTAATATTATAACAAATAAAAGCGCGTTTACCGCGCTCATAATTCTTAATTCATACTTCTTAATTCTTAATTTACGACTTCGCCTTCAACAGGTTTATCCTCCGAAGCATTTGCGGAGGAGGACTCGTCTGCCTTTGTCTCTTCCTTTGGCTCGCCGGAGCTATCAGCGGAGGCGGCCGAACCCTCCCCGTCTGATTGCTGTTGTTTACTCATTTGTTCTCCAATTTTCTGAAGGCTATCTGAAAGCTCCTTTGTTTTAGTTTCAATTTCATCTTTTGTGCCACTCGGCAAAACATCCTTCAAAGCTTTTATTTTTCCCTCAACCTCAGTTTTTAGCTCTGCGCTTACTTTATCCCCGGCATCTTTTAAGCTTTTTTCCGCTGTAAAGATTAATGAATCTGCCTGATTTTTAACTTCGACTGCACTTCTTGCCTCTTCATCTTCTTTTGCATGAGCTTCCGCATCTTTTGTCATCTGTTCAACTTCCGCATCTGTCAGACCGGTTGAGCCTGTAATTTTAATACTTTGTTCTTTACCAGTTGCCTTATCCTGTGCTTTTACATTCAAAATTCCTGAAGCGTCTATATCAAAAGCCACTTCAACCTGAGGAACACCACGGGGGGCAGGCGGAATTCCGTCAAGAATAAAACGTCCCAGAGATTTATTATCTTGAGCCATTGCACGTTCTCCCTGCAAAACATTTATCTCCACCTGAGTCTGATTATCAGCAGCTGTTGAGAAAACTTGTGATTTAGATGAAGGAATTGTTGTATTTTTTGAAATCAAAGGCGTTGAAACTCCACCCAAAGTCTCAATTCCAAGAGTCAAAGGTGTAACATCAAGCAACAAAACGTCTTTAACTTCTCCTCCTAAAACTCCAGCCTGTACTGCAGCTCCAACTGCTACAACTTCATCGGGATTAACACTTTTGTTTGGTTCTTTTCCGAAAAATTTACTTACTACCTCAACTATTTTTGGCATTCTGGTCATGCCCCCTACCATTACTATTTCATTAATATCTCCTACTTTTATTTTTGCGTCTTTTAATGCCTGCTCAACCGGCTTTAGAGTTTTTTGAACTAACTCGTCCACTATTTGCTCCAATTTTGCACGGGTTAAAGTCATAGTTAGGTGGAGCGGTCCATTTGACCCCTGAGTGATAAATGGCTGGTTAATTTGTGCTTCAGTGGACGTTGATAATTCAATTTTTGCTTTTTCTGCTGATTCTCTTAATCTTTGAAGCGCTTGAGGGTCTTTTCTTAGATCAACTTGATTTTCTTTTTCAAATCCTTCTGCTAAATAATCAATTATTGCCTGATCAAAATCGTCTCCTCCAAGATGTGTGTCTCCATTTGTAGATTTTACTTCGTAAACTCCTTCTCCTAATTCAAGGATTGAAATATCAAAAGTTCCGCCTCCCAGATCATAAACTGCTATTGTATGGGCGTTTTTCTTATCAAGTCCATAAGCCAGTGCTGCTGCAGTTGGTTCATTAATAATCCTGAGAACTTCAAGCCCGGCAATTTCTCCGGCCTGTTTTGTAGCTTGGCGCTGTGAATCATCAAAGTAAGCCGGGACTGTAATAACAGCCTGTGTAACTTTTCCTCCGAGATAGGCTTCAGCATCTGCTTTAATTTTCTGAAGGATCATGGCGCTGACTTCCTGAGGAGTTAGAGTTTTTCCGTCAACCTCAACATCCGCCATTCCATCGCGTCCTGCTTTAATCGTATAGGGAAGCCATTTAATGTCAAATTGAACCGACTCATCCTTAAACTTTTTCCCCATCAATCTCTTAATCGAGAAAATAGTGTTTTTTGGTTTAAGGACGAGCTGGCGCTTTGCAACGTCTCCGACTACGTGAGTAACAGGGTCAACCACAGACGGAATAACATTCCTGCCTTCTCTGCTGTGGATTACTTTCGGTGCTCCACCTTCCATTACAGCCATTGCTGAATTTGTTGTACCTAAATCAATTCCAATTATTTTTGCCATATTAGTTTGTAAGTTTTCCTCCTACTATTACTTGGGAAGGGCGAAGGACTCTATTATTCATTATAAACCCTGGCCGCACCTCTTCAAGTACTTTATTTTCTTCTCCTGCTTGTACTGAAACACATTCCATACTATTTGGATCAAATTCTTTGTCTTCTACCTCAATTCTTTCGACTGATTCTTCTTTAAGAATATCTAAGAATTTTTGAATAGACAGATTTAATCCATCATCCTGTATATGTTTCTGTGCAAGAAATAGACTATCTAAAACTGTTAAAAGCTTCGCAATCAATCCCTGGTTTGCTGCTAATATCCATTCTCTTTTTTGCTCCGTTGTTCTTTTCTCAAGGTTCTGGTAATCAGCAACTGCTCTTTTTAGCTGATTAGTAAGTTCTTCAATTTCTTGATTCTCAATTTGTTTATCATGTTTCTTCATTATTCAAACTTTTGCGATCTACCAACCTCGTGCTACTTCCTGAATTAAATTTCCAAAATATCTAACAGCAGGTACTACATAAGTATAATTCAGTCTTGCAGGCCCTATTACTCCAATTTCTCCTCCGCCGTGTTCAGTCGTCAAATATCTTTTAAAAACAAATCCATATGGTCCGACAAGTTTTGGCCCAAGTTCTTCTCCGAGAAGAACATGAATTTCATCTTCGTCTCCTGCAGCTTCGAAAAGCGGCTTAAAACATTCAAAATCATCAATTGCCGATAAAAGAGTTCTTGTAATATCTATATCGAAAAACTCCGGCATATCAAGCAAGTTTGCCCAGCCGGAAATGAAATATTCACCGTTATCTGTTGCCGCAATTGCGACTGCTCCTGTCTTTTCCGCCAAATTCCTGGTGACTTCTTTTAAGAATTGCTGTTCTTTGCCTCTTATATCCCAAACTTTCTCTTTCATTGAAACTTCTTCTGCAACTGAAAGTTCCTTTTCCTTCATCAGCTGCTTGACGTAAAATTTCATAGCAGCCGGGGTTGGAACTCTGCCTGAAGAAATGTGAGTTTTTTTAAGATAACCATAATTGGTTAGTCTCACCATTTCATTCCTAATCGTAGCTGGACTTGCACTCAATGAATGCTTTTTTTCAAGCGTTTCAGACCCAACCGGCTCTGCTGTTTCAATGTACTCTTCGATCAAAGACTTTAAAATCTCGATCTGACGCTGTGTTAGATCATGCATGATAAATAACGAATAACTTCTGACTCCTAACTACTGACAATTTCGTTCTAATCGTGTTAGAAGCTAGTTGTTAGACGTTAGTAGTTGTCATTTTAACGTCTTAAAATGACTTAGCAGTAATATACCATGTCTGCTAATCTGTGTCAAGCCCTGAAGTAGAAAAATTTCACTT
>JBBTWB010000146.1:0-4182 GCA_038078635.1 Patescibacteria group bacterium
TTTTGAAAAACGATATACACCATCAACTATGATAATGGATGTTAAGACTGATTTCCCGAACGGTTCGGGCGGACTTTACACACCTGTTAACTATGATGGAAAATTCAGAGGACCAGTGCAGCTTAGATTTACGCTGGGTAATTCTTTAAATATCCCCGCAGTTAAAATGCTTGCGAGAGTTGGAGTAAAAGACGTTATGCAACAGGGGTATGATATGGGAATTGAGAACTGGAATCCAACTCAGAAAAATATGGAGAATGTTGGTTTATCACTTGTTCTTGGAGGGCGTGAAACAACTCTCCTTAATGAGGTTACAGCCTACAGTGTGTTTGCTAATAAAGGAATCAGACAAGATCCTGTAACTATCTTAGAGGTAAAAGATAATAAAGGTCACAGTCTTTATAAGTACAAGAAAAAGGAAGGTCCGCGTGTTCTTTCACAAGAAATAGCATTTCTAATTTCCCATATTCTTCTTGATAATAATGCAAGATCAGATGCGTTTGGAGCATACTCGGCTTTAAATATCTCCGGTAAAACAGTTTCGGTAAAAACAGGAACGACCGACCAAAAAAGAGATAACTGGACTGTTGGATTTACGCCGTCTTATGTGGTTGGGGTTTGGGTGGGAAACAATGATAATACTCCTATGAATCAGGCAATTGCGTCAGGTATTACGGGAGCCTCTCCAATCTGGAATAAAATAATGACAGCTGTTCTTAAAGGTAAAAAAGACGAGGCTCCTCAAAAGCCTGATGGAGTGGTTGCTGTTCAGGTAGATTCTTTTGGCGGCGGAATGCCAACAGCCGGCCAGCCAACAAGGTCTGAATATTTTGTAAAAGGAACAGAGCCAACGAGTGAATCCGGAGTTTACAGGAAAAGAGACGATAAGATTTATTTCTACATCCGCGAATCAGATCCTGTTTCAACAGACGGAGTTAACAGATGGCAGGAAGGAATTGATAAATGGATTGAGCAGTTCCATAAAGACGATCCGTTGTATCATCCCGACGGAAGTATAGTTGATTCGAATAAACCAAAGACTAATGAGAGTCCAACACCAAACCCAACAGAAACGCCTGCTTCTGCAACTCCTACTATTTCACCAACGCCTTAAATTTTTCCGTAATAGATTTAATAATCTGTTCTCTAATTTCTGCCACTTCTTTATTGGTTAAATTTTTATCCTCCGCTTGATAAATAATATGAAAAGTCCGGGCATTTTTAAATTGATCCTTAAGACTTACCTCTGTAATTAAAAAGCTCTGAAGCTTTATTTCTTCCACCACATCTTGTGTGTTAGTTCCGTCAGGTAAAACAAAAGTAATATCCTCTATTATGCTTGGAAATTTAGCGAGTGGTTTATAAATTTTTTTAAGATTAGCATTTTCAAGTACTTTTTGAAAATTTATTTCAAAATCTACGATACTGCTATTTAAAATTTCTACGTATCCCACCTTTTCCGTTCCAATTAATACTTCCGCTCCAGGACCTTCGGTCCTGTTTTTAAATTTAGTATTTTTAATTCCCAAGTCACTAAACAACTCCTCAATTAAGCCTTTAACTTCAAAAAAAGATGCGTTATGTTTTTTAATTAATCCCGAGAGCGTTAATGTTTCTTTTGGCAACTCTTTAATTCTATGGTGATAAGTGTTACTTAACTCAAAAATCTTTATGACTTCCCTATTCTTATTCTCATCAGCCACTTTTAAAAGACTTGGAACTATAGAATTTCTTAGATAGGCCATGTCCTCAGTAAGTGGATTTTTAAGCTTAACGGCGTTTTCAATGGGGCCGTCGAAAAGGTCCTCGGAAATTAATGAATAAGTATATGTTTCGGTGAATCCCCAATATTTTAACGCATTTTTTACTCTATTTTCAAAATAAAAATTGTTGATATAAGGCGTTTTTTTGTTATTAAGAAAAGACGGAACAACTGAAGGCAGCTTATGATATCCATAAACTCTGGCAATTTCTTCAATGACATCTTCATCTATTAAAACTTCACTGGATCTAATGGTGGGTACTGTCACTTCCAATGAATCGTTAATATTCTTAGCTTTGAATCCAAGTCTTTCTAATATTTCAGCGGATTTCAAAGGCTCAATCTTTACTCCAATCAAATTATTTATTTTTCCGTTTGAAACTTTGATAACATGAACTTTTCTTTTATTCGGATAAATATCCAGAATTTTACTTACCACTTTTCCTTTTGCAATTTCTCTATAAAGCTCAACTCCCCGCTTGAAAGCCTGCTCCATTAACTCCGGATCAATCCCCTTTTCATTTATAATTGCAGCATCAGTTCTTATGCCTAAGGACATGGAAGTTTGCCGTATGTTTCTGGGATTATTGTTGTCTAGGAAGAATAAAATTCTTTTTGTATTATCTTGAACCACAGAATTCTGCGTTCCCATAACTCCAAGAAGATCTATTATTTGACCGCTTCCGTCATCTGCAACTATATCGCCTCCATAAAGACGGTATTCTTTTCCGTCAAGCGTTGTAAGTACCTCTCCTTTTTTCGACTCTCTTATTATCATTTTTTTGCTGGTTAAAAGATCATAGTCAAAAACATGGCATGGGTGTCCGACTTCCCGCATTACATAATTTGTCACGTCTATTACATTATTAAGACTTCTTATTCCTGATGCCTCTAGTCTATCTGTAATTTTTTTAGGACTTTTTCCAATTTCTACTTCCATTACAACAGCCATAATTCTATTAACAAGTCTTGGATTATTTTCAATCTGGATTGGAAATGAAATGTCTGCAGATGGAATATTTGGCAGTTTATGTTCGATAAACTTTGCCGGAGTTCCTTGCGAAGGCAGAACTGCTCCTGCTTCCTTGGCAATTCCAATAACGCTCATTAAATCCGGCCGGTTTGTGGTCACCTCAATGTCATATACGTGGTCTCCGTTAATTACTTCTGTCCGTTCCACAGAAACACTTGTTAAAGATAATTCGCGGGCAATTTCTTTTACGCTTGCTTTTGTATCTAGGAATTCTCTTAACCAACTGTCGACAATTTTTATATTCATAATTTAGAACTGTTCGAGAAATTCGAGCTTGTTTGAATACAGTAATCTCAGGTCGTCAATTTCAATTCCTTCTTTCATCATTAAAACTCTTTCTACCCCCCATCCAAATGCGAAACCGTTATATTTATTGGGATCGATTCCGGTGTTTTTTAAAACATTTGGATGCACCATTCCGGCGCCTCCCATTTCAAGCCAACCTTCTTTACAAAGTTTGCATCCCAATCCACCGCATACACCGCAGCTTACATCAATTTCAAAAGATGGTTCTGTAAATTCAAAATGATAAGGTCTAATCCTGGCACTTCTTTTTTCTCCAAAATAAGATTTAACAAAATAATCCAAAACTCCTTTTAAGTTAACTATCGACAAATTTTCATCAATTGCCAAGCCTTCAAACTGGTGAAACATTGGCACGTGAGAGACATCAGATTGTCTCCTGTAGCATTTATTAAGGTTTAACATCTTAATAGGCGGTTTGTTGTTTTCCATCTCTCTAATCTGTCCATTTGATGTATGCGGCGTGAGTAACATCGGGCCATATTTAGAATGAGGCTCTTGGTCAATAAAAAAAGTTTCCCAGTCATCCCTTGCAGGATGTCCCTCAGGAAAATTAAGAGCACCAAAAGCATACCAATCCCAATCAACTTCAGGATATCTTACTCTTCCAAATCCAATTCTTTCAAAAATATTAGTAATTTCACTTATTGCCTCAGTAATAAGATGTAAATGTCCAAGAGGAGGTTTGATTCCCGGATTGGAAACGTCGATCTTTTGCATTCTTTCCCCGGATTCTTGATTTTTAATTCTTAATTCTTGTTGTTTAAGAGCGTTTTCAATAGTTTCCTTAACGTCATTTGCCAGAATTCCTATTTCTTTTCTTCTCTCCGGATCAATTTTTGGTAACTGTTTGATGGTTTGTGTTAATTGCCCGCTTCTTCCAAGAAATTGAAGCTTGATCTCTTCTAATTCTTTAGGATCATTGGTATCCAGAATAAGTGAAACCGCATTATTTTTTATGCCCAAAAGTTCTTCTTCCATTATCTTTTAAGGATATCAAATTTTGAGGCAAAATGCAGTTAGATTGTGAGGAGTTTGGTTTTAAGTTCTTCTAAAGATGCTTCATCAAATACGGAAATGACCA
>JBBTWB010000147.1:0-1161 GCA_038078635.1 Patescibacteria group bacterium
ACTTTAAAGCTAACAGTTTTAGGCGGCTCGGTTGATGTTTGATCCCCGGTTGCTCCATCTGCAGGCGTCGGGGTGGCTACCGTATTTCCCAAAGTTTTATCCAGATCATCTATTTTTGCTTCTATAATATCTTCTTCTGAAAGCTTGCCGTCTTTTATTTTTTGATAAGTAACATTCATCACCCATAATTTATAAAGGCTTGCAGACTCAAACTGCAGATCAGAATTATGGGAATATGCTTCTCCTGTTTTTAAATTTTTAACTACTACAGCAAACTCTCCGCCTTTTGAATAAAGTTCTTTATTTGCAATTTTATGGACCGGTGAAAAAAAATCTCCTAAAATCTGCCTGACAGGATTTAAAATTACATTTTGTACTGTGGGAGTTTTTGAAAGATAGTTAAGACTATATACGAAAAATATGGGTGCAATTACAGCCAAGAAAAGAAAACTAAAATATGATTTCTTCCCTTCTTTTTCAGGATTTCCTTTTTTGTAAATTACAGGCATGAAAGTTATTAGATAATATCACATGATTAATTTGCTATAATCGGGCCCAATGGAAAACAAACATTTGATTCTTCTTGGTGCTGTTGTTCTTGCGGTAATACTCGTAGTTCTTCTTATAATCCCGTCATCATCAAAATCCCAGGATGCTCTAAACTCCGGACTTGGAAATCCGTTTGGCTTTGGCTCAAATAGTACTCCTCTTACGCCAAGTATTGCACCTACTCCAATTACGGAACTTCAAGGAGAGGATATAGCTGTGGGTACCGGTTCGGCTGCTGTTGCCGCGGGGGATACTATTACGGTTAATTATATAGGAGCACTAGCGGACGGGAAAGTTTTTGATAATTCTTATGAAAGAAAATCTCCTTTTACTTTTCAAGTGGGAACGGGAAAAATTATTCAGGGATTTGAGCGGGGAGTAATTGGAATGAAGTTGGGAGGAAAAAGAAAATTACTTATTCCTTCAAGTCTTGGTTATGGAAATAAAGCGCAGGGGTCAATTCCTGCCAACTCCGCTTTGATTTTCCAAATAGAGTTAATAAATATCGTTCCTCCAAATACACCTACTCCTGAAGCATCCCCAACAGAATCCCCAACTCCAACACCCGGTCCATAAGTCATAACTCATAAATCATGAATCTCGCGCTTACGC
>JBBTWB010000148.1:0-4538 GCA_038078635.1 Patescibacteria group bacterium
AAATGCATTCCAAAAGCCTGAAACTCACGCGAAATATGCTTATCCACCTTCGGATCATAATTCTTAAGAATATTCCCAATCGTCTTCATATTATTAATTTAAATGCGAGCAGAAGTTTTATTTGTAGAAACAATTCGAATTTCAAGCCTTGCTTTTAGAGCTTTAGTGACTTTCTCCAAAGTTTTTAGTGTATATCCCGTATAATCCGCTGATTCAACTCTGGCAATATTGGCTTGTCTGGTTCCAACAAGTTTAGCGAGCTCCGTTTGAGTCAATCCTGCTTTTTTTCGCAAATCATAGATTTGAAATGCTATATCCCATGCCTGATCTGCCTTCTCAAACTCCTCAGCCATAGATGGATCTTGTTTCAATAACTTTTCTGTTAATCTATCTAGATCATCTTTTTTTCTTTTCATATTAATTCGCCTCCTTTATTTTTATCTCATTTAATCTTTTTCTTGCAATTTCAAGTTCATTAACTGGTGTTTTTTGTTTCTTTTTTATAAATATATGTAATAGAATTATTACTCTTCCCCTGCTAAACGTATAAATAATTCTTAAAATATCGTTTCCTGCTCTGATTCGCAGTTCCCATAATCCCGATTCTAAATGTTTTGATAACGGCTCTTTGTGATATTCTCGGTTTTTTAATTTCGCGATGCCTTGGCGAGTTTTTGCTGTTAGAATCTTATTGCTTTTACCTAATTCAAGCAAAAAATCTTCAATCGGATTATCCCCTTTACTGTCCTTGTAAAAACTAATCTCAAACTTCATATGATTATATCAAATTTGATATATTAATCAAGAGGCAATCTGAGGATATTATATCAGCTAGACAGCAGGCGCGGGCTGGGTCGGTGGAGCTGACGGTGCAAGAGGAGCTTGTGGAACCCCGAGCTCACTTGATGACGTTGCATTTTTAATATGTCTAATTTTAAGGGCGCGCAAATGGTCATTTAAACCTTCAGGAACAATCTGTGTTCTTTGTCGATCCGTCATAAGCTCTCCATAATAACCCTGTACCCTTTCCCACGAGGCCATGTAACCAGGAACTTCATTCGTTCGTTGTCTCACAGTTTCGAATATTAGCTCTCTTCGCGTCAGAAAACCAACGTTGTCTGGATTTGTCTCAACCGATCTTTCAATTTCTTGAAAGTCGATAAGATCGCAAAAGGCTCTAGACTCTGTTGAGTCTAGAGCCTTACCTTCTATGAAACCTTCAAAAGGTTTTAATCCCTGTATATAAGCCTCGCGACGATTAGCTTCGACAACTGATGGTCCTGATTGATCTTGTGGTGGTGTTGGTTCTCCCATTAACTGAATTGTAGTAGTAGTAAATTGTCAAGAAATAAAATTACTTCGTGTTGAATTGGTTCATGCTAGATTCTAAACCTTTTTCTAGAGCTGCAGACAATGCTTTTGAGCCTTTTTTCACCATATGCTTAACTTCCCCTTTTTCTCCGCGGACAAACCCGCCCAAAACATAATCATTCATAGCTCGCAGTTTTGATTTTTGATTTTTGCCTTTTGACCTTTGTTCTCCTATTCCCATTCTAAATCTCCAGAATTTATCAGTTCCAAGTACCGGCAATATAGACTCGAGACCATGATGCCCTGCGGTGCCTCCGCCAAATCTTATTTTGATAAAGCCAAGAGGCAAATCCAACTCATCATGAATTATCCAAATATCTTCCGGTTTAACTTTGTAAAATCGGGCAATCAAACTAACTGCCATTCCGGAGTTATTCATATAAGTTAGGGGTTTTGCCAAAATAACTTTTTCCACTAAATCTTCTTTTGCTTGCCCTGAGCGAAGCGAACGGGGCTGGTAGTCAAACGAGTAGATTTCGCTTTTGAGCTTTTCTTCACGGCTCCAATTGGATTTATTAACCGGCTCTAAATCTTTTAGGAAATGATCTAAGACCATAAAGCCTACATTGTGGCGGGTGGATTCATATTTCTTTCCGGGGTTTCCCAAACCTACGATTAACTTCATAATTACTAAACGCTAAAGTTTACCCTGAAGCAACTCGAAGGGCTAACCTCTAAACGCTGCTTGGATTATATCATGGAAAACCCACAGAAATAACAAACCTTTAGAACAAAAATTCTAAGAATAAATCTTCGATTATGTGTAAGAAGGTTTGACTTGAAAAAGCAAATAGAAAGCAATTGCTGCAAAAACTACTGCCATAACTATACTCCCTACATTTATACTTATTACTGAGCTCACTATTGCTACGATTTCACTAAGGAAAAGCAAATTCCATCCTCTTAATGATCTTTTTCTAAGAGGGGCAAATGCCAAAACCATTATGGCTCCTTGAATGAGACCTACTACTCCAATAATCATTAGAAAGACCGGAGAAACTCCTGCCATAGCATAAAATGGAGAATACACGGCTCCTACTCCGAAAGCTGACAATGACCCAATAACTGTAAGAACACCAAAAACTAGAGATAACCAAGGCGCAATAGTAACTAAAAAGTCCCTACCGCCTGCTGGAAGAGCTGGTGCTTTTGCATATAAGTTCCCTAAAGGTTTTACGATTGGTTGAATAAGTGCGTCCATTATTATTTTTCACCTCCCCTCTTCTTTATAATATTTAATTTATTAATTTTCAACATTTTAATTGTACCATTTCTTTACTTGGATTAAAGGATAAAAAAGAACAATTGCTATAAGTAGGGACGGAGAAACAGTAACGAGGGAGGAGATAATCCAAACTATCTGTGACCAGAATAGAAGTCTCCATCCTCTTTGCTTATGATGCCTAAGCCCTGGAAATGCAAAAATCATTAAAACTCCCAAAATAATTGCCAAAACATCCACTAGTAAAAGCTGTCTGACAAGCTCTATTCCCCCACCAAGACTAATAGCAGAAAAGATTGGCGTTCCTAAAAAGTCTACAACTCCTCCAAAAGTTATCAATACTCCGAAAATTAAGCTAAAAACCGGCAGAATCTTAACAATAAATTCTTTAATTTCATCTCCAAGCGGCGGAAATTTTAAATAAAATTTTTCAAATAGCCCAATAATATCTAGTTTCATCTTATCTAAGATTAATAGAGCTAGAACCTATTGTCAATTTGTAAAAAAAATTAAAACAAAGCTTCCTGCTCGGGTTGCAATTCTTCCTTCTTCCCTACGGATTCAATTTTTACCACCCCATACTCTCCATCATAACCGGGTGCAATAAATATTTTCCCATTTCTAACTTTTAAAATTGCTCCTGCAAGCTTTTCTCCGGCCAATTTTTCAACATCATCCACCGGAATTTTTAACAAGATCTCAAATTCTGAACCTAGCGTATTAGTCAGCTGGTCAAATAATGCTTTTACTTTCAAGCTTGTTGCAGGAGAACCTAGCGTCTCTGCGATAATTTCATTTAAAGGAACAAGTTTTGCAAAAGGTGGATGAATTTTCCTTGGATCCGTAATCCACAAAACTCCGCTTTTGCCGGTTTGATTCTTAATATTCTCAGCTGAACCGGCCAACGCTTCAACCCTTTCCATGACTCCAACCGTAAGGTTTTTTCCGCAGACAGGACAAATTTTTCCTTTTTTCTTTGTTTCCTCCGGCGAATACACAATCTTGCAATTTCTGTGTCCTGTGTAGTGATATTTCCCCTCCTCCGGGTAAAACTCAATGGTATAGCCGATCTTCAATTTTGCCTTTGAATCCTGCATTATCGCTAAACGAATATCATCGTACGTTAAATTTGAAATTTGAAATTTGAAATTTGAAATTCCGTTTTTGGGCACAAAAACGGTTGATTCTCTCCCCATTTTAATAGGACTATGTGAATCTGAAGAAGATATGATCGATCTGGTTTCTAACTCTTTTATGCGCCAATTCATTGATGGATCAGAGGATAAACCGGTCTCGATTCCATAAATATATTTGGAATAATCTCCAAAACATTCGTCAATAGAATCAAACCCAGACATAGAGCCATACAAAGAAAACCATGGAGTCCAGGCATGGCAAGGAATTAGAAAACAGCGCTCATCAAGCCCCATTAAGATTTCGAGCAAATTCCGCGGAGTTAGACCTACAATCGGACGTCCGTCGGAATGAACATTACAACCTCTTTTGACGAGTTCTGCATTCATTCTCTCGGCGACTTCAATACTAGGCGCAAAGAGCAAGCTATGAATTCTGCGCACTTTTCCACCTTGAGAATAAATGCTGGAAACCTCAACGGTTAGGATAAACTTCGGCTCGTTCCCAAATTTTGAGTTTTGCTTGTCCGCCGAAGCCTTGGCGGAGGCGGAACTTTTGAGTTCATATATTCCCTGCTCCGATTCTTCTAAGTTTTGCTTTATTTCCCTCATCCATAAAGGATGGGTCCAGTCGCCTGTGGTTAATAAACCCAAACCTTTTTGTTTTGCAAATTGGATCATGACAGGAAGAGTCATCTGTGGAGAAACCGCCCGAGAATACTTCGAATGCAAATGTAAGTCCGCAATTATTTCCATTATTTCTTTTTATATTGAATCTCGTAAAGGCGTTTTATTTCCTCAACATCCGTTGC
>JBBTWB010000149.1:0-14908 GCA_038078635.1 Patescibacteria group bacterium
CGAATTGTTCAGGGGTTCCAGGCAGTTCATGTTGCCAGCGAGTTTTAAATACTGCTTCTGCTGGTTCATCAACTCTACCTATAGAATGTCCATCATCTGGTGTCATATTATTTGAGGCAGCTTAATGTAACTGTAATAATATCATTTTTGATTGAATTGTCAATCTAGTTTTAAGACTTACAAAGCGAAGAAGAGGAGAGCGCCGATTAAGAATAATATTCCGCCCAATGCTCCGATTCCCACAAAGGTTTCTCTAGGACCTACATCTGCAAGCGGAGTTACTGTTGTGCTTGGGCTAAGCTCCCCGCCACCTGAAACTGTGATACTTGCAGTACAAGAAACAGTATCACTTACTCCATTACTGTTGTCAGTCATAATAGCTGTTGCCGTGAATGCTCCGGATGTTTGATAGGTGTGTGCTTGAGTTAAGCTCACGGAGTCTGTTGTTATTCCGCTCCCTGTTGCGATATCTTCTACCGGCCCATCACCATAATTAAACGTAACCTTATCAATTGTTCCGTCAGTGTCATTTCCTGTTACAGTGAAGTTAACCGTAAAAGGGGCAGTGCCTGTTGTCGCGTCAGCTGCCAGACTTTCACAAATAGGTGCTGTATTACCAGAAGATGTAGGCTCAGGCGTAGGCGTTTCAGCGGTGGTTGGTTCAGGCGTGGGTGTCTCAGTTACACCAGGTGTTGGCGTAATTCCTTCTCCTTGAATTGTAACGCTGGCAGGAGTTCCGTTTAAGAAAACATTCTCATCAAATGCATCCTGGTTATCTCCATTTAACGATCTAATTTGAACTCCCGTATCCGGATCGGAATCAAATGAAACTTGCGTTGGCGTATCCGAGGCGCCGATTACGTTAAATGAAACGCTTCCAATTTTTGTTGCCTGTTGAATTACTTTGGTCTTATCCGACTCAACGGAAAGAACCACAGATAAAGTGTCGTTTTCTGCAGTAGGACCTTGAATTATAGAAAGGTCAGTTGTCGGATCCAGCGTAAAGCCCTTTTCATCCGTCTCAAGTTTAGTTGAGTCATATTTTATTACTAATTTAACAAAGTTAACTTGATTATTTCCGGGAGTTAGTATTACATCAAAATTTACCTTTCCGCCCACGGGTGCGGTTTGACTGGCCGGAGTAAAGGTCAGAGTCGTATTTGGGTTAGCTCTGCTTTGGCTCTGCTGCTGTTGTTGTACAAGGTACACCGTAAGAGGAATTATAAGAAGAACTGCAAAAAGGAATCCTACTAAAAGGAGTTTCTTTTTAGAGAAGTTGAAATTCAGCTTAGACAAACTATCTTTATCGTATATCAACGCTTGTTTAGGTGTCAAGATTTTTTAGCTTTCCATAGACTTCTATATTGATTAAGTTTTTTTTCTTTGATAGAATATACAATCTATTGCTAGGGCTAGTATATGAAGACAAACATAAAACCACTCGGAGACAATGTTTTAGTAAAACCGCTTGAAGCGGAAGTAAAGACTGCGTCAGGCATTCTTCTTCCTGATAATGCCAAAGAAAAACCACAAATTGGTCAGGTTATGGCCATCGGAACCGGATTGGTAACCCCGGAAGGAAAGACACTGCCAATGCATGTAAAAGTAGGACAAAAAGTTATGTATAAAAAATGGGGCGGAGACGAGGTAAAAGTAAAGAGTGAAGAGTGGATGATTGTAAAACAAAGCGACATTCTCGCAGTTATTGAATAATATGAGTAAGCAAATTAAATACAGCGCAGAAGCAAGAGAACTTTTAAAACAAGGTGTTGATGAGTTAGCTGATGCTGTGGCAACAACTCTTGGACCGAAAGGACGAAACGTAGCCCTTGATAAAAAGTGGGGAGCTCCTAATGTAGTTCATGACGGAGTAAGTGTCGCAAAAGAAATAGAACTTGAAGATCCATTTAAAAACATGGGAGCACAGCTTATTAAAGAAGCTGCTTCAAAAACCGCGGACGTTGCAGGAGATGGAACAACCACTTCAACAATTTTAGCAAGAACCATAGTTGATGAAGGAATACTTAGAATTACAGCAGGAGCAAACCCAATGATAATGAGAAGAGGACTTGAAAAAGCCGGAGAATTTGCAGTGACCGAGCTTAAAAAGATGGCAAAATCTATTAAACCGGGAGACATCGCGAATGTTGCAACTATTTCTGCGGGAGACCCTGAGCTTGGAAGTTTAATCGCCGAGGCATTGGAAAAGACAGGAAAGGATGGAGTAGTAACAGTTGAGGAGGGACGCGGTTTGATTACTGAAATTGAGTACAAAGAAGGAATGGAATTTGATAAGGGATATGCTTCAGCATATTTCGTAACAGATGGAGATAAGATGGTTGCTGAAATTGAAGATCCATATATTTTAATAACTGATAAAAAAATCTCAAATCTTGCGGAATTTGTACCTTTCCTGGAAAATTTGGTGAAGGTTTCAAAAAACCTGGTAATTATTGCAGATGAAATTGAAGGAGAAGCATTGGCACTTTTGGTAGTTAATAAATTAAAAGGAACTTTCTCAACAATTGCAATTAAAGCTCCGGGATTTGGTGACAGAAGAAAAGAAATGCTTGAAGATATAGCAATTCTTACAGGAGGAACTGTAATTTCAGAGGATACAGGAATGAAATTTGAAAACGTAACTCTTGAAATGTGCGGAAGAGCTGATAAAGTTTGGGCTGATAAAGAATCAGCTCGAATAATCGGCGGAAAAGGAGATAAAAAGTCGCTGGTTGCCAGGGTTTCACAAATAAGACGGGCAATTGAAACAACTACATCAGAATTTGATAAAGAAAAATTAGCTGAAAGACTTGCAAAGCTTTCAGGCGGAGTAGCTGTTATAAATGTAGGAGCAGCAACTGAAGTAGAGCTAAAAGACAGAAAAGAAAGAGTTAATGATGCCGTAGCAGCTACGAAAGCAGCTCTTGAGGAAGGGATTGTTCCGGGCGGAGCAATTGCACTACTCGACATTGCAACCAGAATGAAAGCTCCGGAAAAAGGTTCAGCGGATGAGATTTCCGGATATAAAATAGTAAAAAATGCACTTGAAGCGCCGTTTAAAAAGTTAATTGAAAATGCGGGTTTCGAATCCGGACAGTTAATTGCAAAAGCACGAGCAGGTGCATCATCTGGACAGGGATTTGATGTTTTAAGCATTGAATCGGTTGAAACTGCAACGCCCGTTGATATGTTAAAAGCAGGAATAGTTGATCCGCTTAAAGTTGTCAGAGCAGCAGTTCAAAATGCAATTTCAGTAGCAACTATGATTTTGACAACCGAAGCACTTGTAACTGATATTCCTGAGAAAAATCCTCCAGCTCCTATGGGAATGCCACCGGGCGGCATGGACTACTAGGATTTTAAGAAGTTGTTGAGGTTTTCAATTCCTGTTTGAATTTGGTCATATTCTTTCTGGCTCAAACGTTTGACTTTGAGAAAATAATCTAACATTTGCTGCATTGTGAACGCACTATGAAGTTTAAGTTTTTTCTTCTTCATTTCACTAGCTCCGCCTTGTTCTCTATCAATTAAAACTACGACATCTTTTACTTTTACACCGACATCTCTTAAGGTTTTAGCCGCTTCTAATTTGGAATCAGCTCTGGTTACCAAATCATCAATCAAAACTGCCATTTTTCCTTTATCACTTTTTAACATTCCGTCAACTTTTGCTCCGCTTCCATGAGTTTTTTTGTCCGCTCTGGGAGTAATCATTCCAATTTTAAGCCGATCAGACAAAGAAGATGCTAATGGAGTTGCTGCTGTTGGAATATCTGCTATTAAATCAAATTTTAAAGACTTAACGAGTTCTTGATAAACTTTTATTGCGGCATTTTTTGCTTTTGGAGTTCTTCTTAAAACTCTAAGATCAATATATATTGGAGAAAGAGGAGCTTTTGGATGTGTATCGTGAAGCTTTAATTTAAATGCTCCAAATTTTACAGCGCCTATATCAAATAAATGAATTGACAGTTTTTTCGCTGCAGGCGTTAGTTCTTTATTTTTTATTTTTTTAACTTTTTTTGCCATTTTCGGATGCCTTGCCAGATTTATCTGTTCACTAAGTTCATGGGCCTTTTGTCCTGCCGCTTCGGCAAAATCACTGCCACTACTTGCAAATAATATATCACGCGATGAGTTAATAATCATCCCCCAGGTTCTGCTGTCCATACCGGCCTTCACAGTGGAATCCACATCTCCGCCCTGCTTACCTAATCCCGGAATTAATAAAGGAATATTTCCAACAACTTTTCTTACCTGTTTTAGTTCGTTAGGATATGTTGCACCCACCACCATTGCAATATTCCCATTTTTGTTCCATTCTTTAGCTATCTTTTTTGCAACCGTTAAATATAGTTGTTCTTTGTTTGCTATTTTTAAATCTTGAAACTCTCCTGCTCCCGCGTTTGATGTTCTGACAAGAACAATTATTCCTTTGTCAGCTCTATCTAAGAAAGGCTGAATTGCCTCGCGTCCCAGATATGGATGAACAGTTATTGCATCAACTCCTAACTGATCAAAAGCAGAAGTTACGTAACCGTTATTTGTATTTCCAATATCTGCTCTTTTTGCGTCCAAAATTATAAGAATTTGCGGATAGTTTTTTTTAATATATTTTATTGTTTGAATTAATGCTTTATATCCTTGTAGGCCCTGTGCTTCATAAAAAGCAGAGTTGGGTTTGAAAGCAGCTGCGTAGTTATGTGTTGAGTCAATGATTGCTTTATTAAATTTAAAAATCCGCTCTTGAGGTTTTCCTTTTATAGATTTCGGGAGTTTTTCATAGTCCGGGTCCAGTCCGACACAGAGAAATTTATCTTTTGTCCAAAGTTTTTCAAGTTTCTTAATAAATAAAGAAGCCATACCAATGGGCAATAGGATTATTATAGAGACCAAATCGAAATAGTCAATATGGATAATAAAATTGATGTATTAAACAACTCTGTGCTATATTTAAAATCTAACTATGCGAAAGGTTATTCTTTTTCTAACCCCACTACTTATTCTTACAATACTTTTTCTTGTAATAGTTTTGGTTATCAACAAAGATAATGGAAAAGGTGCGCTTCAGGTAACATCCATTCCAAGCAGTCAGGTATTTATTAATGATAAGTTTATAGGAAATACTCCGCTTTGCCTTTGTGATCTGCCGGAGCTTTTAAAGACTGGAGAATATAATATAAAACTTATTCCAGTCCAAACAGGATTAGGAGAAATTGAGCAAAAAATTAGGATTTATCAGGGAGTATTAACAGTTGTTGATAGAACTTTTGAAAAGCAGGCTGCAGCTTCATCCGGAAGTACTATCACGTTATCACCGATTGATAACAAAAATAAATCTGAACTTCTTGTGATTTCTTTTCCGGATAAAGCTCAGGTAATTTTAGACAGCAATATAGCAGGCAATACACCGCTTCTTATTAAAGATATCACACCCTCAGACCATGAAATAAAACTTTTGAAAGACGGTTACAGCGAAAAAACAATAAAAGTAAAAACTACCGGAGGAAAACAGCTGGAAGCAACAATAAGTCTAGGAATAAAAATAGATATTGCTACATCTGAGATAAAGGCAAGCAGATCTTCAGTATTATCACAAAAAATTAAAATACTGGAAACGCCTACGGGATATTTAAGAGTAAGATCGGAGCCTTCCTTGTCCGGAAATCAGGTTGGATTGGTAAATCCGGGAGATTCGGTTGAATTAATCTCCGAAAAAGATGGTTGGTATGAAATAAAACTGACTGACGGAAAAACAGGTTGGATAAGCTCAGATTACGCAAATAAGGAATAATTACGGACTAATAAAGTAAATAATAAAAATTACCATAGCGGACCAAACACCAATTGTTATGAGCAAAGGTTTATCCGAGAATAAAACTTTTTCTGGACTTTCACCCTCATTTTTTTCATAGATATCTTGAAGATAGCGCATCAATCCATAGACAACCGGGATAATTGTTACCATCAGCCATTTTCTCTGAAATGATGCAGGCAGAAAATCGGGCATAAAAATCTGGCCGAATGATATGTTTATTCCTCCGGGATTTTCCAAAAAAGTAAAAAGTGAGTAGGCAATAAATGTGGAAGTAGCAAAGATTGAAGCATAAACATCCAAGAGTCTTTCCGAGTAATGAGATAAAGTTTTCCGGGTTGATGCTATGTTTGCATCCTTATTTGATGAGACTAAGGTAAGCTCAGACCTTCTTTTTCCAATAGCCAGAAATAGAGAAATTGAAATTGTTGCCAGGAGCAGCCAAACGGAAATATGAAAACCGCTTGCAACTTCTCCTCCTAAAACTCTTAGAATGTAACCGGCGGCGATTGCAATAATATCTATAACAGTGATTGTTTTAAGTAAGCTTGAATAGAATACCTGGAGAAGTAAATAAACAATTATGAATAACAAGAAAGCAAAATTTACAAAAGTAGATAGGCCGAGTGAAACAATTATTAGCATAAATGCCAGAAATATGGCAAAGTTAACGTTTACGTCTCCATGAGCAAGAGGTCTGAATCTTTTGAAAGGATGAAGTCTATCGCTTTTAATATCGAAAACGTCATTGATAATATAGGTTGCGGATGCGACTCCACAAAAAACAAAAAAACCAATAACAACCGGCGTAAGAGCAGCAGGATTAAACAATTCTCCTGAGAAAACAAGAGCAGCAAATATAGCTAAGTTTTTAACCCATTGACGGGGTCTGAGAAGCCTTAATATGTTATAAAGTTGTTTTCCCATTTTTTCTCCAGATTGAATAATTTAAGAATAGTACTGCTCCTCCAACAATTATTGCTAACATTATTATGGCAAAAATTTTGCCGCGGCTCGACAATACCAGTGAAAGTGAACCAAATATAGCAGAAAGAATCCAGTAAAACAACGCAATTTGCCTTTGGCTTAAACCGCGGGATAACAATAGATGATGAAGATGTTTTTTATCATGCCAGAAAGGAGAATGCCCTGTTAAAATTCTCCTAACTATTGTAAAAGCGCCGTCTACGAGAGGTACTCCCATAACAAGGATTGCAGTGGCAAGTTTTGCGCCCGATAAAATTGCAACAACTGCTAAAAGTAAATATATCGCAGTAGCGCCATATCCCGGAAAAATTTTTGCAGGATAAAAGTTATAAATTAAAAAGCCTACAGCTGAACCTGAAATTATAAAAGAAAGAACTGTACTAATCTGCGTGAAGTCGTCTACGAATCCAAATCTTAGACTAAGTATCCCTATTATTACAGCAGAAATCGCAACAATTCCAGGCATTTGTCCGTCAACGCCTTTACTCCAATTTAACATGTTCATAACCCAAACAATCCAAATAACCGCAACAGCGTCGGACAGAACAAGTGCCCCGTGTATACCGAACGCTTCAAAGGGGATACGGAAATGATTTAAATATAATATTCCGCCCAGAGGATTTGTTATAAAAGGAACACTAACCCCAACGCCTACTATTATAAGAGCACAAACTATATTTGCGAGAAATCTTAAGTAAGGAGATATGTCATATTTGTCATCCAATACTCCCACAACTAAGGCTATAAAGGATGACAAATAAATTGCGCCGATTATTTTGTTAATTGGCAAAAGTATGATTCCTGCTGCGAGCGCTCCAATAAAAAGAGGAATTCCCCCGCCCCGCGGAATAGGCGTTTTATGGATAATTGCCGGATGATTTCTAACCTTGGGATCATCAACTATTCCATATTTTTTTAAAAGAAGAATACATAATGGAGTAATTAGTGCAGTTATTATAAATGCCAGAAGAAAAGAAAATACAATATGAATATTTATAAAATTTTCCATTAAATAATAAGAGAGATCGTTCTTAACATAAATAAAAGATTAAGTAGTGTGGCTATAAAGCAAGTAATCGCGAGAAGGCGGGATAAGAGAGGAGAACGAAAATATACAAATACTGATGCGAAAACATTGATCACGAAAATAACCAGAACTAATAATGATGGAATAAATATTCCGGGAGTAACGCTTAATCTATCTTCCCCCCATGGAAGTTGATTAAATACGGGAAGTAGAGGAGGGAGCTTGGAATAATTGATAAGTGAATAAATAATTGTAAATAAAATTAATAAAAAAGACACTATAAAAAGTCTTTTAAGCAGCTTATCTTTTTCGAGAATTTTAAAGTGCTCTTTCATAAATTATCGCATCTTTGATGCGTATTCTTTCTCTATAGTCAGTAGTAGACAATGGAAAGGTGGGAACGTTGGGCATTATTATAAGAAATTTAGGTTTTTTATTATCAATCACGTTTTTCATTTCCAAAGTCCCGGTAGAGTATTGGGTTATATGATAAGCCACAGTATAACGCATCAATGGAGTTTTGTTTGCCAGCTTATAAACTTGTGCATTATTCCCCCAAATAAAAAATGAGTCTTCTTTATCCGTATTCATTCTAATATATCTTGCGAGTTCATAATCTCTCGGGGTATTGTGATCAAAATAGCTCTGATATTCTGTAACGTCAATTTTACCTGAGCAGAACGATAGTAAGTTTATGTAGTAAGGAATTAACTTTCCCTGCAATGAGAATTTGTTAAATACTATAATTAAAGCCACTATTAAAAATAAAAGTGTAAAAATTCTTTCTCTCTTTTCGGATAAAATAACCCCTATCATAAGACAAAAACTTGGCAGAAGAACTAAGAGATAATGAGTATAAGGTCTTTGCGAGAAAAACGCATTGAATAATGAAAAGGCGAACCATAAAGTTATAAATAAAACATTTTTTGAAATATCTCTTCGTTTGAGATAAAGGATCCCGGAAAAAGAAATGAGAAGAAAAGCTTTAAAGTATAGTAAGCCTTGGGGAATTAAAAAATTATTTCCATACCCGACATACCCAACGTTACTAAAAATAAAAGCATCAAGAAAATCCTTAAAATTATTTGTCAGCAGGAAATACGACATGGTTAAAATAACCGGAGCTGTAAAACCTATTACAAACGGGAAAGCCTTTTTAAAGAAATTTTCTTTTAAGCTTTTGCCGGGATCAATAAAAAGGAATACGCCAAAAGCGAGAAAATCAAATGCGGCAACAATTTTTGTCAAAAATGCGAGACTTAAAATAAGACCGGCAAGAAAATATGTCTTATACTGCCAAATTCTTTTAAAATAATCTGTTGCGAAAACAAAATATGCACTTACTAAAATCGGGAGAATCATGAAATTTTCCGCATTTGCAATATTTCCCTCAACCATTCTTGTCCCAAATCCAAAAGAATAAATTGTAGTTGTAGCAATAGCTATTTTGTTTGAATTATGGAAAAGTCTTTTTGCCAGAAGATAAAAAACCCAAATAGATACTATCCCAAAAATAAGAGATACGAATCTAATTAGAAATTGGTCGGAGTTAAACAGTGCATATAGCAAATATAAAAGAGGCGGTTTATTGTCCCAAGCACCTGAATATAGCGGAGCCCCGCTTCTTATAAGAAGCCCTACTGCTTGATAAATTCCTTCATCTCCATACCAGTAAGGTTCAAAGAGCGAGGGCCATCTTAAAAGAAAAAAAGCAAATGAAATAAATAATAAAAACCAGATTGACTTACTCTTCTCAAGATGGGCAATAAGTTTCATAATTTTTCGGTAACTTTATATTCCATTTTCCGGCCCAGCATTAGCTGGGTATGAGAGATCATTGCGGGCAGGGAGTTTAGGAAGAATCCGGCTATCGGCATAAGAATAAATTCAAGAGGGAACATCAATTCTCTGAATTTGGAATTGTTTAAATATTTTGGCCGGTTTCTATAATCAATAACTACCATAACAACGAGAGCCACCAGGGTGGATGCTAAGACGACACGGGCGATAACCGGAAGACTGTAACCAAGAGCAGTTCTGCTAAATTCGGGATTGATTAAAGGAATAACACTTGTTGCAACAGTAATAATAAACCAATTTGCCGGCCACAGGAAATGATCCAATAAGACGTGAAATAAAATTTTACTTTTTCTAATAATAGGAACACCCGGAATAGTTAAATACCATTTAATAAATAAAGGATCATCACTTGCTCCGTAAGACCAGCGTCTTATCTGGGAATATTTATTTTTAAGACTTCCTACATATGTTGGAGAAAGAGGAGAATCCATAGAAGTTTTTAGAAAAATTGGATTCGCAGCTATATCTCCTTTCATCATGAAATAGGCTTTAAAATAAACCCTGTAATCTTCCGGAATTACATCTGTATCCCAAAAGCCTATACGTTTTAGGAGTAAGAAAGACAAGGAATAAGTTGATGTTGCGATTAATCTATCCCCCTGAACTAAAAGTCCTGTACGCCAAAGACTTGAAAAGAAAGAAAAAATTCTTGTCGCTGCGGGAACGCTCCAGAAATTATTATGATCCACATTTGCTGACTGCCAAAATCTATTGTATCTTTTAGGCTCTTTTAGAAAATCATAACTCAAATATGAGAAATATTGTCTATCAAACATTGTGTCTGCGTCTGCTGTTGTTATTGTTGCATAGTTAACATCAATTACATTTGTTTCAATTAAAATTTTATCTATCTCTTTTCCGGCATATGATTCGTTTGATGATTTTCCCTTAACCTCACCTATAATATCCGGATGATATGTGGTATAGATTCCGCCAAAAGTATTCTCAAACTCTTTTATAATTGCATCAGCCTTTTTCTTTCCCTCAACTTCCCTTTTCTCCATCGCTAAGACCACGTGAATTCTTTTTAGGGGATATGTTTGAGCGGCAATTGTGCCTACGATTCTCCGTAACTTTTCAGAGGTTTCTTTATAGTTGGGAATAATGATTATATGATTTACTTTTTCGATTTCTTTTTGACCCTGTGCTTTCTCAAGCCAATTTTTATTTTCTGCTTCTCTTATCTTCTTTGAACTAATATAAGCTGTTACAACAAGAGAAAAAGACCTATATGCCCAATAAATATCAAAAAAGATTATAAATATAGCTACGACGTAAGGTATTACTAGAGATCCCCAAACAGGAAATAAAATTACGCTCCAGGAGACAATTCCGGGAAGAGCAGCTAGAAATCTGTTCGTTTTTATCGGGTATCTTGTAAAAAGTTTGTCAAAAAAAGTCGTCATAGTTTAGCGTTCAGGTTGAACAAGTTTATTGCGTTCTTCGTTGTTGCAGATTCAACTTCTTCTTTGGAAATCTTCTTAATTTTAGCTATGAATTCTGCCACAATTATAACATAGGAAGGGATATTGCGACTACCGCGGTGAGGGATAGGAGTTAGATACGGAGAATCAGTTTCTGTAACAATCCGTCCGATTGGAGTTTGTCTTACAAGTTCGGAAAGTAGAGTAGTTTCTCCTTTTGCTATGCCTTCATAGGTAATATTTCCATCAAACCCTACAAAAAAACCAAGATCAAGGACTTTTTTCAGAAATTCTATATCTCCTGACATACAGTGAAACATTCCGCCATGATTTATGATTGATGATTTATGATTTAAGATTTCCAGGATGTCCGAACCTGCCTGTCTATTGTGTATTTGGATGGGAAGGGAAAGTTCAGCTGCGATCTCAAGCTGCCTGATAAACATTTCTTTCTGAAGCTTGGGTTCCACTATCCCATTTGAAGCATATGAATAATAGTCCATGCCGATTTCACCAATTGCTACCACTTTTTTTGAAGATTTAGCAATTTCTTTAATTTCATCGTCCCAACCGGGAGTCATTTTATCTGCATGATGCGGATGAATTCCAACGATCGCGTATAAATTTTCATATTTTTCAGCAAGCTCAACAGCCCGCTTACTTGATTCAATGCTTGTCCCGGTATTAATTATTGCACTGATTCCGCTATCGAAGGCTTGTTTAATAACCTCATCGTAATCGTTTGCAAACGCTTTGAAATTTAGATGGGCATGAACATCAATCATGGATTAATTATATAATTTCCACTTGATCCCAGCAAAGCTTACTTTTCACCTGTTCCATTCTATTCGAATACGGCTCAAAGAGCACTTTTTGCGGGATCTTCGTCGGAAGCGTTAAACTTCCTCCTTGACAAAGTTTACAGTTAATGTCTTTAATAGGTTAATGGCAAAAAGAAGTGCAAACCATCAGAGTTTTAAGCTGTTTCCTCATAAGCATCCTAAGGATAGAGTTCTTTTGTATATTGCGGTGGCAGTTGTAGTTGGAGTAATTATCGGCTTGGTTATTCAAGGTCACCTAGGTTTCACATCGGGCGTTGTAGGCTACTAGTTTTCTACATTGTTTCTCTGCTAAATACTTTATTAGCTTTTCTTTTTCTAATTGTTTTATGATGAAAGTTATTAGACAGAACGCTTATATTTCCGTCCCGCTCAAGAACTGCTAAATTTACTTCTGAGACATGTTCAACTCCATGTTCCCTTATTGCTGCTTCAAGTTCATCTTCCGAAATTTTTGCTTTATTGAGATGTTCCGGAATTACTTTACCTTCATAAATTAACATGAGAGGTTCTCCCTGAACTAATTTACTTATTCTTTTTGATCTGAAGAATAGCTCACCCATAAAATAATTGGCAATAAAAAGTGTCGCTGCCGCTGCTAGTCCACCGGCAAGAAGAGTAACGCTGCCGCCTACCATTGCGTTTTGAACAGCATTACTGATAAGAAGAATAAAAACCAAATCAATTACACTTAGCTGGGAAATTTCTCTTTTTCCAAAAATCCTAATTGCGGTGATTATGAATAGATAGACAACGAGAGAACTTATTACTATAAAAAATATCGGGCCCATAATTTGAATGTAGATGAGTTCAGTCTAAATTGCAACTAGACTCGTGGGAAAAGGGGAAGAGTCGATTTAATTTTTGATTGACCAAACAAATTCTGAATCTTTTTGGAAGTAACTGGCAGAAATGGTTTTAACTCATACGCGATTTGATTTATTTGGTTAACCCAAATTTGAAGTAAATTTTTGAGTTCTTCATTATCTGTTATTTTCCAAGGCTGAGCAATTTCTATCTCCTGATCAATCTTTGAAATATTTTCCCAGATTTCATTTAATAAATCATTAAATCTATATTCTTTAAAAATATTTTTATAGTTTGCGTTTAGCTCTGGCTTATTTAATTGATCAAGCTCTACTTTCTCGCAAAGTCTGGCAACTCTGGCAACTAAATTTCCCAAGCCATTTGCTAAATCTGCGTTGTAAGCTTCTTTAAATTTATCTTCTGAAAAATCTCCGTCGTTAAAAGCTGAGAAGTGTTTTAGAAAGTATAGACGGACTCCATCAGCACCATATTTTTTTACCAAACCGATTGGATCGATTACATTTCCTAAAGTTTTAGACATTTTCTGTCCGTTAACTGTGAAATACTCATGGACAAAAAGTTGTTTTGGAGGTTTAAGTTTGGCAGACAATAAAAATGCGGGCCAATAAACTGCATGAAACCTTATAATTCCTTTTCCAATTACATGAACGTCTGCCGGCCACCATTTTTTATAATTTTCCTCGTTGGAGCCAAATCCTATGCCGGACTGATAGATATTAAGTGCATCAAACCAGACATACATTCTTTGAGTCGCGTCATTTGGCACTGAGACTCCCCAGTTTTTTGCTCTTTCATTAGTTCTTGAAATTGAAATATCCTGAAGCGGATTTTTAAGAAATCCTAATACCTCATTTTTTCTTTTTTCAGGAACAATTGAAAGCCGGTTGGTTTGGATTAAATCAATAATATTTTTCTGATATTTTGATAATTTGAAAAAATAATTTTCCTCAGTTACTGTTTCGAGTTTCTTGCCGGGGTGCTCGAGACACTCTCCTTTTTCATCCAACTCACCAGGCGAGTAAAAAAGTTCACACCCTACGCAATAAAGCCCTGAATACTCTTTTTTGTAAATATCTCCGGACTTAAAGCATCGGTTCCACAGCTCTTGTGATGATTCATGGTGTTGTTGACTCGAACCTTTTTGAAAAATGTCAAATCTTACGTTTAACTGTTTGGCTAACTCTTCAAAAAGCTTGGTGTTTTCGTCGACAAATTCCTGAATATTTTTTCCGGCTTTTTCTGCAGCCTGAACATTTTTAAGCGCGTTTTCATCTCCTCCGCAGAGTTGGCATACGTCATCGTCTATCAGCTTATGATACCTAGCCACCACATCTGCCTGGACGAATTCCAAGGCATGTCCGATGTGAGGAGGCGCATTTACATAAGGAATGGCTGCTGTAATATAAAATTTAGGCATAAAGCATGCCGGCTACTGACTACTAACTGCTGACAGCTAACTCAATAGCGGCTAAAGGGATTTTAGCAGAAATTGAAGCTAATATCTATTTTCCTAATTTACAGGTATACTGGTATACCTGTGGTAGTGTATATGTTTATTTTTTCTTAAGGACAAAGAGTTCGGCTGTTATGAAAAGAGATAAGAACATTATGGCGAATATCCAATGAGTAAGTCCCAGTAATCTTAAAATCAAATAAAAAAGAATTAGAGTTGAAATAATTATTCCCTGAGTTTTTTGAATAAAGAAGAAGGTAAGGCTTGTAAAAGTAAAGCTAATAAGAGATGCGAAAAAGAGGGGTAAGACCGGAATTCCGAAGTTTGATATTGTAAATTTGTAATCCGGGGAAAAGTTTATAAATAAATATGCTGTGGAAATGGCCAAAAGAATTGAAAGTAAAAGATAAACGTAGTTATGTCTTTTCCTGGCAATCGGCCTAACTTTTCTTCTCGTTTTCTCCATTAAATTCAGTATATCATCAAAACCCTCTTGACCCAGCCATATCTTCCCGTTCGATTAGCTTAGGTTTTGACCCCAGTCAAGCTTGCTTTTCGCCTGTTCCATTCTATTCGAATACGGCTCAAAGAGCGCTGTTGACGGGGTCGGCGTACTTCGCCGCGGCGAAGTACTTGACAGGAATTAGCAGACGTGGTATATTACTGCTAATCCCA
>JBBTWB010000150.1:0-4016 GCA_038078635.1 Patescibacteria group bacterium
TAAGTGTGTATTTTCCCTCCATGAATGCCGGGAACCAAAAGAAAAATGACAGGAGAAAACCAAAAAGTAAAGACATGAAGCTAAATATAAATTTGACTCTAGACTTATTTTCATAATAGAGATAAAAAATATAAAAAACTACAAATGGAATGAAAAGAAGACTAATAGCATTGTGTGAGAGAATAAGACCGGCAAATGAAAATGCAATAAATATAAAATGAACGTAATAACTTCTTAAGGATCTTATATTTGGCAATTTGTTTAGTTTTAGGATTGCATATAAAACTAAAGGTAAAAATAAAAAAGCAACGTGTTCTCCTATTGCACCCCTGACATATAAATCAATAAATCTATAAGGGGCAAACAAATATAGAACAGCTCCAATTATTGCGGCCTTATCATTGAGAAATTTTCTAAGCCACAGGTACATGAAAATTCCGCTAAGAATAAATGCAGATCCAAATAAAATTTTAAGACTGTCAACAAAAGAAAACCCAACGAAGTGAAAAAAAGAAGCCAGATATGATGGCAGTGGATATAAAAACATTAATACCGGATGTCCATATCCCCAGTTTAATTCTCCAGCCCATCTTGGAATTAGATTTCCTTCGGTAAGGCTTTTATAGAAGCTTGCAATTCTTATAGCGTGGTCTAGTCCATCATGCGTTATTGGAAGTCCGGAATGAAATAAGTTTAATAAAGGAAAAAGAGAGAGTATTAGAACAATTAATAAGCCTTTAGTAATTTTTATCTGTCTCACATTTTTGAACTATTTTGCGGCCTGTTGTCTCTTATAGAAAATGATTAAAATATCAATTAGTATAAATGCGAGAAGAGACAAAAGCGGAATTGTAACAAAGCCAAACCATTCAATTTGGCGGGTTGTAC
This sequence comes from Patescibacteria group bacterium, assembly GCA_038078635.1. Taxonomy (GTDB): domain Bacteria; phylum Patescibacteriota; class Microgenomatia; order Levybacterales; family UBA12049; genus 2-01-FULL-39-10-A. The sequence continues at coordinate 889 of JBBTWB010000150.1, forward strand.
AGGAGATTCCAAGTGTGCAAGGCGCTAAGTTTTCAGGAATTATTTTATAATATAAAAGGTTATGATAAATTGCGATGATTGTCCCGATAATGCTTAATGGTAATACAAGATAAGGCAAATTTTTGTCCTTTTTCCAAATACATACGGCAAGAATTAAAACCAAAGGATACATACAAATTCTTTGATACCAGCAAAGTAGGCATGGGGAAAGTTTCAGTACTTCGCTAAAGAAGAGACTGCTGATTGTAGCGAGGGTTGCTGTAAGAAGTGCTAACTGTGCAAGGTTTTCTTTTAAAAATTTCATAGAATAAATAGTAGTTCTGAGTAAATTATTTAGATTTAACCAGAAAGCCAACTACTGCCAAAGCAATGCCAATTGATGCTATTCCAAAACCTATTGTTAGGAACTTAATCCAATTATATTCGCTTTCCCTTTTATCCATTTATAATCTTTATAACTTCCTGCGCTAATTTTTCAGAATCGTGTCTGATAATGCTTCTCCTAAGTTCATCGTGATCTGTATTTTTAACAATGACGTCTTTTATTAAGTTTTTTCTAATAATTTCATAATCTTTACTCTCTTCAAGATCGTCTTTTACAGGGTACTCTTCAAACTCTTCATACCAAGATAAAGTATCTCTTCTCGGCAGTTTTGAATTAACCAAAACATAATCGATAACACCAATCCCCAGATATTTCTCTATATCTTCTACGTGATCTTTTGCAGAATAATTTGTTGTTTGGCCGTGTTTTGTCATAAGGTTCATTACGAATATTTTCTTTGCTTTAGATTTTTTTATTATTTCCGGAACATTATTGACCAAAAGATTAGGAATAACACTGGTGTATAAGTCGCCGGGACCTATTAAAATATAATCTGCTTTTTCGATAGCTCTTTTTGCATCTTCATTGAGTTCTGCCTCAGGTTTTAAATATGCTTTGACAATTCTTGCTCTTTTTTGCATTTTTTCCAAAACATCAATGTGGGTCTCACCCACTATAGCGGTGCCATCCTCTAAATCAACGCAAAGATTTGTATTTTTTGTAAACGTTATTGGCACGACATTTCCTTTAATTCTAAGAATTTTACCAACTTCCGAAATCGCCTTTTTCATGCTGCCTGTATTTTTTTCAAGAGTTGAAAGGAAGATATTGCCAAAGCTATGTCCCTTTAACCCTCCTTCTTCAAATCTATAGTTAAACATGTCCCGCATTAATTTTGATGATTCTGATAATGCAACGAGACATTGTCTTATGTCTCCCGGAGGGAGGACTCCTAATTCGTCCCGGAGTTTCCCGCTAGATCCACCGCTATCCATCATAGTGACGATAGCAGTTAGCTTAAGATCATATTTTTTAAGGCCCTCAAGCGCTACATAGCTTCCTGTGCCTCCGCCTATTGTTAAAATTTTTGGTATTTTAGTCATATTATTGATTTTAATTCGCTTAGATCTTTAATCCTAGCCATATCTTTATTATCTCTGAAGCGGTCGTTTCTATCAATTAAAATTACTGAAATGTTTGGGTACATACTTCTGACTTCAGTTAGAAGGTTTAAGTTATCGTCAACTAAGAAAATTTCATACCCTCCATACTTATTAAAAACCTGTTTCGCCTGTCTTAATTTATCCGGGAAGATATGAACATTACCATCATCTAATAAGTTCTTCATGAATGCAATTTTCCTTTTTTGAAACATCTCTTCTCCTTGCGAGAATACCCCAAAGATTGCTAAATCAGCCAAGCTTTTAATAACAGAAGTGTCTTTATACACGCTTTTTTCAAATAAATCAACATTATTAAAGATTTCCTCAAGCTGTTTTTCATTTACCGAAGAAAAACGTTTGGTAATCTTATTTAAGAATAAAGAAGGCAGGAAATACCCATTTTCTTTTTTAACATCATCATAAAGTGTCCGGAGTTCCAGGATATCTTTATCTGTTAATCCAAACCTCTCAACTAATTTTTTATGGAAGAGGTTTATAAAAACAGATACGTTAAAAAGTGTGCCATCAATATCAAGGAAAATAATTTTTTTCATTGAGATATGCGGGAGTTATCGGAATTATAGCATAAATTCTCCCTCCCCCGATATAATTACGGGATGGAGAAGGCAACTTTTGCAGGCGGACGTTAAGGATGAATATAGGGTCAGTTAATGGTAAAATAGAATAAAGGAGGATATATATGGCAGTTTCAAAAAGAAAAACATTAGGAAAAGGACAGTTTGCAAAAAGAAAAAGAGGAATTAGACGCGGAACAGGAAGATAAATTATCCAAAAGTAAAGGCAAAAGCTTTAATTCCTGTTGTCTGAAATTCTATTTTTAGAATATGCTCAGACGGCCCGTCTTTCAAATCCACCAAGTTGTAAAGTTTGTCTTGATCAATTTTAATCAGCCCATCTACAACGTCAGATCCTTGATTGTTAACATCAATTAATTTTCCATCGAGATAAACCTTTATCGTTGATGCTTTTTCTCCAGGACGAAGCACCAGAAAAACTTTATCAGCATAAAAATTGTAGGTTAGCGCTGAATATTTTACCGTCGTCGCATTCTCATCGCTTATGTCCCATGTCCCACCAAGACTAAATGAATTCTGACTTGGATTTTCTTCGAGTTTGTAGTCCGATTTTCCATTCGAAAGCCTGCCAGAAGGAAAATAGTATTGCATTCTTGCCGAACCCAGATATGTCTCAGGAGAAAGTCTCATCTTTGGGGTTTCATCAGGCATTTGTTCTAAAGATGTATTAACTTTTTTGCCTGCTTCTTTTAAAAGTTCCTGAATTGCCTTCTCAGTTTCATCATACTCTCCTTCACCAAAATGAACTCTTCTAATGTTTCCGTTTGCATCTATCAAATATTCTGCCGGCCAATATTGATTGGAGTAAGCGTTCCAGGTAGCGTAGTCATTGTCTTGTGCCACGGGATAATTAATTTTATATTGCAAAGTTGCATTCTTAACGTTTTCTGTTTGCTTTTCAAATTCAACAACTTGTTTGTAATTTAATAATTTCCTTAGGCTCAACTTTCTCTAATATCTGGGCTTTTGCTTTTTGAATTAAACTGTTTTTTATTGCAGATAAACCATTTTCAAAATGTTTCTTACTTTTAAGTAAACTTTTAG
>JBBTWB010000151.1:0-695 GCA_038078635.1 Patescibacteria group bacterium
CGTATATACTTGTCAAAGGATATAAGCATGGGACAATTATAGCAGAGAACTCTTTTGCCTTCTATTTGCCAGATTTATCAAGGTTTTTGTTAATAATTTTTAAGGCAGCTTCATCTAAATCTTTTCCCGAATGACTTTTGGATAAATCTTTTAATACCTTAATTTCATATCCAAAATCGAATGCATCAAAAGCAGAAGCCAAAACACAAGCGTCAATGTCTATACCACAAAAATATAATCTTGAAATATTATGCTTCTTTAAAAAGTTGAGAAACCCTTTAGCTTTAAATATAGAATAAGTGCTTTTTTCAAAAGTGTTATCTGAATTTGCAAATTTCGAAAGTGTCGGATGAATATCCGTGTCAGGAGAAGAAAACATTTTCTTCCAATTCAGAAGTTTAAAGAAATTGGAGTTTTTGTTGTTAACTTCCTTTGAGAAAATAATAAAATCGAAGTTATTCTTATTTATATAATCTCTAATTCTGCTTGGTAAATCCTGCGTATTTTCATTCACAAAATACTTTTGGACGTCGATAACTACCAAAGCAGTTTTCATGGGGCAATTATAGCCCTTCGACTGCGCTCAGAGCAAGCAGGTTTACTTTTCATGGTATAATCAACTTATGGCAAAGTCAGTTTCTAAAAAAATCTTAAAATATACTGTTATTTTTGAACCAGCTGAAGAAGGCGGATAT
>JBBTWB010000151.1:705-1922 GCA_038078635.1 Patescibacteria group bacterium
TCCGAGTTCAGAACGAGGGGTACTCATGAGGGTAATTATAACACTTCACTTCATCTCAATCAGCGTAAACGCTTTTTGCTCAGTATAAACCCTTCGACAATTCTCAGGGCAAGCAGGCGTTTGGGTGTGGTATAATTAGGCCATGGCGAAGTCAGTTTCAAAAAAAATCTTAAAATATACTGTTATTTTTGAACCAGCTGAAGAAGGCGGATATACAGTTAGCGTTCCGGCACTTCCTGGATGTATGAGTCAAGGCGAAACTTTTGAAGGAGCTTCTAAAATGATAAAAGACGCTATAAAAGGCTATCTTCAAGTTCTTAAAGAAGAAAAACAGGAGATTCCACAGGAAAAATCAAATGTTGTTATTACGCAAATTTCAGTACAAAATCCATCTGCAGCACTATAAATGGCTAGTTTTAAAGCAAGAGAGATAGTCAAAATTCTTCAAAAGCTAGGATACATTAAAAAAAGACAAACAGGCAGCCATCTAATTATGTATAACCCTAAATCAAAAAAGATTATTCCAGTCCCAATGCATTCTAAAGAACTAAAGAAGGGTTTGGTAAGGGGAATAATCAAACAAGCTGATTCAACGGAGCAAGAATTCTTAAAACTTAAATAATCTAGGGCAATTATAGCAGTTTACCCTGAAATTATTGAAGGGGAAGCAGTTTGAAGAACTAGATTTTCTCGCCCAAGGCTAGGATGTTTCCGTCCGGATCCTTAAACCATGCAGCTTTTTCTCCCTCGTCTTCCATCGTGGCGATTCCTTTTTCATTAGTTTTTAAACCTGGGAAATCGTATTGTTCAAAAACAATTCCATTTTTACTCATCTCGTCTACTTTTGCTTCTAAATCCGGCACTTCAAACGACGCTAATGTGTGATCAGCTTTTCCCGGCCCTCTTTTATAAGCATAAAGGGTTGTTCCTCCTCCTGCTTGAAAAGAAATACCGTTTTCTGACTCATCAACAACTTTAAGCCCAAGTTTACCCTCAAAAAACTCACGCGCTCTTTTAATATTAGTTGAGGGAATTGTTGTGGTAATCTTAGCACTGCCTAACATGAGGCAATTATGCAATAAGCGATAGAATTTGTCAACCAAAAAAGGGGCAATTATAGCACCCCACTTCGCGCAGGGCTACGAGGGGCAAGGGAGGGAAATCAGTGGTTAATAGAGTTGATTTATACCGGCAATATCACCTGTGTTAAGGTCTCT
>JBBTWB010000152.1:0-2988 GCA_038078635.1 Patescibacteria group bacterium
GTTTCCACGATCTTACCGGCTTTAAAAAGAGAAACGGTTAATCCAATTTGCCCCACTTCAACTAAAATTGCGCTGACGGGTGCGCCTTCTTCAATTTGGAGCAAATGAGAAATTGCTTCAGAAATTACTAAGAATCCTACAGGTTTGAAATCCAGCTCATCACTTATCTTTTTAAGCTTTACCAGATAGTCCTTTTTAATTTTTTCGTTCTCAATCCAATCCCGTTTTACTCCAAAAATTGTCTTATGACTTTCCGCATCCGGCGGCAGATTTTTTTCTGCGGTTGAAACCGCTTTATCTAAGACTTCTAATAATTCGTCTTCGGTGGAATCTTCAAGCGAGGTTTTAAACTGTTCTTCATGCTCTCCGACTACGTTTATTCTTCCGTTTATTTCCTGAAAAATAACTGCGCTGGTTTTTTCATCGCGAAGAACCAAAGAGAGGAAATACTCCGTGCTGTTTTTTTTCTCCAAAAAGGGCAGTTTTGGTACGTTCATAGAAAATATTAGCCAGCTAAGGCATATAATCTTCGCAGGCCGTGTCCTATATTCTCCTGCTTTATTATCTTAAAACTTTTTATCTCCTGAGTAAAGGCTACATGAGGGCCTCCGCAGAATTCAACCGAGTACGGTTGTTCTGCCTGCCCGCCTTTGGAGGGAGTTGTCGAAGGACTTTTCGAGCCACCGATGAAGTATATTTTTACTTTGTTGGAATATTTTTCATCAAAAAGTCCGATCGCGCCAATTTCTTTAGCCTTAGAGAGCGTCATAAATTCGAAATAAACGGGTAAATTTTCTTTGATTTTTTCATTTACGGTTTGCTCCAGAGCTTTAATCTCCTGGGGAGTTAAACCCCGGTCGTAGTTAAAGTCAAACCTTACTCTCTCAGCCGTAATATTACTCCCGCTTTGATGAACCTCATTTCCGAGCAGGTTACGGATAGCCTGATGAAGAAGATGAGTTGCGGTATGTCCTCTTATTGTTGCTTCACTGTGATCAGCAAGTCCTCCTGCGAATTTTTTAGTTGCCCCTGCCCGGGAAATATCTCGGTGCTCTTTTATTTTACTTGCCAGTTCTTGTTCATTAAATTCGTAACCCAAACTCCTAAGCTGGGTTGGTCCTAATCCATAAGTAGCAAGAGACTTAAAAGCCAAATCTGATGGAATATGAACTGTTCCCATAAGCTCGTCTCCCGTCCTAACTCCTTCTTTTGAAAGCTCTTTCTCAATAAGCTTTTTCGCTTCCCCTAGCGTTCTTTTATAACCTGTTGCTTCTTCCAAAATCGAACTTTTAATGCGGACAAAATTTTCCTCGAGGTTCGTATCGGTTTGAGAATACTGTTTTGCAATAGCCTCTAAGATAGGTTCGATATTTTCTTGCCCTGAGCTTGCCGAATGGGCGTTTCCGAGCTTGCTTAAGCTATCTATTGCTCTTCGAACTAATCTTCTAAGAATGTATCCTTGTTCTTTGTTGCCTGGTAAAACACCGTTTAAGCTCAAAAATGAAGCGGCCACAAAATGGTCGGCAATAATCCGCATTTCTGTTTGATTATTTTTATATTCTTTCCCCGTTTCTTGTTCGATAACTTTAATTATCGGTGCAAATAGGGAAGTCTTAAAAATGTCTGAGTTGTTCTCAACTGCGGCTAGAAGTCTCTCAACTCCGCCGCCAAAATCCACATTCTTTTGAGGTAGTTCGATAAACATCTTCCCGCCTTGTCCCGCCGAAGCTTCAGCGGAGGAGGATTTTTGATACTGCATAAAAACGGAATTTGCAATTTCCAGGAATTTTCCGCAATTGCATTTGGTGGGATCATCGCCTCCGCAGTCGCTCCCATGTTCAATATCATCGAACATATAATAAACTTCAGTGTCAGGGCCGCCGGGTTCGCCGGCCGGCATTTTATCTGGGGGACCACTTCGGCTCCACCAATTGGTATCATCTGCAAAAATTTTAGGCCCGAGCGCTTCCTTTTCGAAAATACCTTTCCAAATCGCCTCAGAAGTTTGATCGTAGGGAATATTTTCGTCTCCTTTAAAAACTGTCACATAAAGTTTGTTTTTCGGAAGTCCAAGTTCAACCGTCAGAAATTCCCAGAGCCAGGGAATTTCTTCATTTTTGAAGTAATCGCCTAAAGACCAGTTGCCAAGCATCCGGAAAAAAGTAGTGTGGCGGTTATCTCCAACTTCATCTATATCCACAGCGCGGAAACAATTTTGCACATCAACCAAGCGTTTGCCTTCGGGATGGGTTTGTCCGAGTAAGTAAGGAACAAGAGGCTGCATTCCGGAGGAAGTAAAAAGGGTAGTGGGATCATTTTCAGGAACAAGCGGACTATTCGGAATACGTTTGTGGTTACGTTTTTCGAAGAAACTTATGTATATGTCTATAATTTCTCTTGCGCTCATTATGGCTAATTATAACAGAAAAAGCTCTTTATCTGTCCTTTTCAAACGCATAAATTTCTCTTGAGAAATTGGCTATATTTTCTGCAGCCAAATCTGGATCAGTGCTTTTGCTCAGGACCACGATTATATAATCGCCACTTTTACTAAAAACTATTCCGGCATCATGCTTATATCCGTCCAGCTCTCCGGTTTTGTGAGCAACCACTACGTCGGTTGGCAAATATTTTGGAATTCTGTCATTCAGCTCCTGATTTTTTAACAGAGAAAGCATTTTATCCGAATATAAATTATCAATTAGCTTCCCTTCATATAATTGTTCTAAAAAAGATGCTATGTCGCGGGCAGAAGTAAGAGGCGGGCTATTAAAATTGGAATCAGAATAGCCGGTGTCCGTTAAAAACTTAGAAATAATTTTGGCGCCTAATTTTTTTGTGAGAATCAGGGCAGCATAGTTATCTGAAACAGTAATCATCTTTCTTAGAGCATCTCCTACTTTAAAACTAACAGTTTCAGGCGGTTCGGTTGACGTTTGATCCCCGGTTGCTCCATCTGCAGGCGTCGGGGTGGCTACCGTATTTCCC
>JBBTWB010000153.1:0-4918 GCA_038078635.1 Patescibacteria group bacterium
TGTGAACCACATCCCATTCCGTTATCGTCCGTTAATATAAAAACCGTATTATTTAGCCTTCCCTGTGATACAAGCCGCTCTTTTAGTTTTTTTACCATTTCCTCAACCGTAAGAAGCGCTTCACATTCTTTAGTTAAATTGTATCCATTTTTAGGTTCCAGTTTAGGTTGGGATTTAAGATAAGTCGGTTTATCTGACATATCATCTTCGTTATAGTTTGGAAGATCCAACAAGGACAGATTGGAACACTTAGGGCTGCCTATAAATTTAGGGTCCGGAGCTGGATGCAAATTGGTATTTTTAGTTCCATGAGTTGCAAAAGGAGCGATATAGGCAAAAACAGGTTTATTTTTGGGCGCCTTCTTTAAATATACTAAAGCCTTATTTAGTGTCACCCTACCGCTATAATTATCAGGAGAATCTCCCTGAAAAAGTCCTTTACCGTTGTTAAAAATCCAGTAATCAAAATAACCTCCCCCAGTAATGGAAACATTATCCCAACCTGGAGGAGTTTTATCTTTAATTCTGCCTACATGATTTAAATATTTACCCGCAATAAACGTATAGTAGCCTTCTTTATGCAACTCTGTTGCCACAGACATACTTGGGTCAAAGAGGGTTGGAGAATTTGTTACTACCTTATGATTAACCGTATGCTGACCGGTTAAAATGCCTGCTCTGCCAGGACAACAAAGAGGAGTCTCTCCATAATAATTTGTAAATCTAGCACCGTGATCTATAAATAAATCCTTAATCGTGGGAAACCTGTTCCATAGCCTATCGTCTATATAGGCCATATCGTCTATTAATATTAAAACTATATTTGGCTTAGAAGCTGTAGTAAGTAAATCACCAGAAGCATCTATAATTGCCTGATCATAACTACTGTCTGCTACTGCTAATTGACTGGCACTAGCTAAATCTGCAGGAGGAATTTGCATTTCCTCATCATTATTCCCATTCATGCCCGCAGGGAGAATATCGGCTTCCTGATCGTCTTCGAGAATTACGTTATCTTCAGACAAAACATTCGTAGATGGCGCTTCCGCTCTAGTCGAAGTATTTGTTTGATTTTGAACTAAAATTACCGTAAGAGGAATAGCCAGAATTATTATACCAAGAGCAATGTAGTGAAATTTAAAATGCCTGATCTTGAATTTGCCATCTATCCTATTCCATCGCTCAACAATTTTCTCCTTATTAATCATCTATATTGACTATAGAGAATTTTTCACAACCTTGTCAAGGCTCACTCTTTTCCGAAAGAGTGGGCCGCAGACCCGTTCACGGTGAAGCCCGTTCAGGGTGAACCCGCAATTTTGTTGGTGGACCGTATCGGGCTCGAACCGACCACCTTTCGCATGCCATGCGAACGCTCTACCAACTGAGCTAACGGCCCTGAAAAAATGCGCTCATTTTTTTAGGGTAAACCCGGAATGAGTATATCGTATTTAGTATTTGGTATCTAGTATTTGTGGACCATGGGGGAATCGAACCCCCGTCTCCGCAATGTTCACCCCGTTAGATCTCTGTGGACCTACCGGGAATTGAACCCGGACCTCTGCAATGCGAATGCAGTGTTGTACCGTTCAACCACAGGCCCTCCTAATCTAGCGGGGCGAATGCGATGCATTTCGCGCCTGTCAAGCAGGCGAGCTCCCTTCGGTCCGCTCCAACTGTGCTAATGGCCCTGAAAAAATGCGCTCATTTTTTTAGGGTAAACCCGATTCCAAACTTACAAAGTATATCAAAACTAATATCTAGTATCTAGTTTCTATTTACTGAAGAAATCCAAGAGGATTTACAAATACTCCGTTCTGTGATATCTCAAAATGCACGTGGGCACCCGTGGTTCTTCCTGTCATTCCTACTGTTCCAATAACGGTTCTGCCTCCTGTAACGCTTTGTCCCGGACTGACATAAATTTCCGCCATGTGAGCATAATGAGTGACATGTCCATCCCCCATATTTATATAGACGCTATTACCATATCCCCCATCCCACGTTCCCGAACTTATATTCGAAACTGTCCCGCCGGTTGCAGCAACAATTGGTGTTCCAACCGGACTGGTTATATCAATCCCCGGGTGGTACCATGAAAAGTACTGGCTTAAGCCTCCTCGAATCGGCCATGCAAAGCCAGCGGAAGACACCGAAGATGGGCCCTGAACAAAAACAGGTCTCGGACGTACAAACGTTGGCTGCTCTGAAGGCTTAACTCCATCAGGCACAATTAAGTTTTGGCCGATAACCAAAGAGAAAGTTTCAGGATTAGCAAAATCATTAAAAGGAAAATCTACAATCTTCTGCGGCTCTGTATCAAACTTCTTAGCAATAGTATAAATCGTATCTCCTGAAGCAACTTTATATGAAATTCCGGTTACAGGAAGAATCATTAGGTCATCTCCAACTGTTAAATTATCTCCTGCTATATCATTTTCCCATCTGATTGTTTCAACGGAAATTCCAAATTTACGCGCAATTGATGACAGAGTATCTCCTTTTTGTACAGTATAAGTAATTACTTTGTCTCTTGGTTTTTGGGAAATGTCTGTAGAAAAAACGTTATCTCCAACGATTATTGACTGTTTCTGGGGATTTGCTTCAAGTTCCGGGGACGTTGATGAGGCTTGGGAAAAAACAGGATAAGTTCCGGCAATTAGAGGTGAGAATATGATTCCAATGCCTAAAAGAGCCATGGCTGAAATATGCAAAAAGGGGCGGTTATACCTTCCCCTTTTTATCATAAAGAACTTCACCAGCATGTTCTTATTCTTCTCAAAGTAAATTGAGAAAGAAATAACCTTATGCTTATTATAAATGGAGAAAAATTCAGTGAATTGGGAGAACTGAATTAGGAATTTATCAATCGGATTCTTAGCTAAAAATGGGTGCCTTTTAAGCATGGGATAGGAGAAATAGTATCAAAACGAGTATTCCCAGTCAAATGGGTCAAAGAACTATCAAGTGTATCAGAGGCATAAAAGTCAAGAATAGCAAATAGCAAAAATTAAATAGCAAATATACATAGTAAATATTAAAATATAGGCGCCACGGAGCGAGGAGTGACAGAAGGAGGCAGTCCGCTTGAAAGTGGATTGAAGGACGAATGTTGGTAGATTTTATTTAAGACAAACTTGGTTATTCGGACTTCATTAAGCGAGCAGGGTGAACTTTTTTACTTTTGAATAAGTCCGTGCGAGCGTCATCTTTCAACGCGCGATTGCCGACTGATGGCAGGACCCCTGAGCAAATGTGGATACCCGGCTGCTCAAGAAACAAAGAACCTCAAGAGTTTAGCCCTTGGCTAAACTATCAAGGAATTCTTCGTTAGTTTCTGTTTTTTGCAGTCTTTCAATAAGAGTTGCTGTGGCCTCTCCATCACCAAGCATCGTAAGCATGCGTCTGAGAGTCACAACTTTTTTTAACTGCTCAGGAGATAAGATTAGCTCTTCCTGTCTCGTACCTGATCTATCTATATCAATTGCAGGGAAGATTCTTTTATCTGCCAATCTTCTGTCTAAGTGGATTTCAGAATTTCCTGTTCCTTTAAATTCTTCATATATCAAATCATCCATGCGGGACCCGGTGTCAACAAGTGCGGTTCCGATTATGGTCAAACTTCCACCTTCCTGGCAATTTCTGGCTGCGCCAAAGAATTTTTTAGCTGGCCAGAGAGCAGCAGGATCAAATCCTCCAGATAATGTTCTGCCACTTGGCGCAACAGAAAGATTATAAGCTCGGGCTAAACGCGTAATTGAATCAAGAAGTATGATCACGTCAAGTCCTGTTTCAACCAGTCTTTTTGCGCGTTCCAGTGTAATTTCTGCAACTCTTGTTTGATTCTCAGGCGGCTCATCAAAATTACTTGCTATAACATCTCCCTTAACCGATGAAGAAATATCTGTTACTTCTTCAGGGCGCTCTCCGATCAAAGCTGCCATGATATGTGCTTTTGGAAAATTCTGGGAAATTCCTGCTGCTAATTCTTTTAGAATTGTTGTTTTCCCTGCTTTTGGAGGAGAAACAACCATTGCTCTTTGACCAAACCCGATTGGAGCCATAAGATCAATCATTCTCGTAGATAAAGGAAGTTTTCCTGTAGATAAAATTACCTGTTTTTTTGGATATACAGGGGTAAGATCATCAAAATATTCTCTTCTTAAGCTATCTTCTGCCGGCATTTCATTTACCTTTTCCACTTTGAGTAAGCCAAAATATCTCTCTGTGTCTTTTGGAGGCCTGCCTAGTCCTTCCACTAAATCTCCACCTCGGAGCATAAAACGCCTTATTTGAGATTGAGAAATATAAATATCCCTTGCTGATGGAATGAATTTAGGGCGGAGAAAGCCGTGTCCTTCAGGCTGAATATCAAGATAGCCTGATACTTCATATGCCTGCTCCACCCTAGGCTGTTGATAAGAAAAGTTTTGTTCAAACTGTTTTGGCTCCGGAGATGGTGATACTGGAACAGGATCAACTGAAACAGGTTCTGGACCAGCAGGAGCGGCTTCAAGATTTGCCTCTCCCACAATATCATCCGCAGTTGACACTGTTTCTTTTGTGTTCTCTGAAACCTCAGCTGCAACTTTTTCAGCAGTAGAATCTTCAGGGATTAAATGGACTTTCTTTTTAACTGGCATGATTTTAAATTAAAAATTATAAATTAAATCTCAAAAATAAAGATTTTAGATTTTATTTGTGATCTATCATTAAATACTGGCAGCGGTTTCTCTTTGATTTATCGATAAACCATTGAAAATTTGAAATTTGAAATTGGAAATTCTACGAAGTCGCCCGGCGACTGGAGTAGCTGTATTACACCACAACTCATATGTTTTGTCAATAAGTAAAGAGCAGTTGTCGAAACTGTTGACATGTCCTATAATGTATGTTAGAATGCCCATTAACTTAGCAA
>JBBTWB010000154.1:0-7762 GCA_038078635.1 Patescibacteria group bacterium
TTCCGTTAATTCCTGCCTCAGTTGTATTAATATGGAGCTCAACTGTTTCATCAAACCCGCCTTGACTTTCCGTCAGGCGAGGCAGGTTTTGCATTTTCCGCAAAAGTTCTAATGCCTCAGCCAAAGAATAAGTTTTATTTTTATCAATTTCCAATATTTTTGCTGAATAATTAGAAGATCTGCCTCTGCTTTTTTTAGCAAATTTAGCTTTCTTTTCCTTTTTTGGTTGTTTTGTTTCGGCTTGAGCTGATTCTACTTCTGTCTGCCCACCGCTAACAGTTAACTCGGGAGTTTGATTTTCGGAAGTTTGAGTAGTAGTATTACCCGTTGTTTGTTCTTCTTCCGAAGCATTTCGGGCTTTTTTCTCAGCTTTTTTTATAGCTTTTTTTGCCTTTTCTGCTTCTTCCAAACCCTCATCGCCAATTGTTTTTAATCTTATTTTACCCATTATTCAACCTTGACGCCCATAGAACGGGCTGTGCCTTCAACAACTTTCATTGCTTGTCCGATATCATCTGTATTTAAATCTTCCATTTTATTTTTCGCAATTTCCTCAGCCTGAGAGCGACTTAAAGTTCCGGCTACTTCTTTTCCGGGTTTTTGTGATCCGCCGCGTCCGAGAGCCTTCTTAATCATCTCAGAGACCGGAGATTTCTTAGTTACAAAAGAAAAAGTTCTGTCTTCATAAACAGTAATAACCGCAGGAACAATATTTCCTTTTTGATCCGCAGTCCGTTCGTTAAAGGCTTGAACGAATTCCATGATAGGGAGTCCGTGAGGCCCAAGCGCTGTTCCAACAGGCGGAGCAGGTGTTGCCGCGCCTGCTGCAATATTAATTTTTATAATGGTTTTTATCTTTTTAGCAGCCATAGGTATGTGATTATAGTTTGTTCACCTGAAGGAAATCAAGCTCAACCGGTGTTTCCCGTCCAAATATTGAAACTAATACTTTAAGTTTTCCTTTCGCATCGTCAATGTTATCAATTGTTCCCAGGAAATCTGCAAAAGGTCCATCAACTATCTTTACGGCCTCACCAACAACAAAGCTTGCTTTATATAACGGTTCTTCCTCATTCATAAACTTTTGAATTGCTTCAACCTCTTTTTCTGAGATTGGGGTTGGTTTGTTTCCGGCTCCTATAAATGCAGTTACACCCTGAGTTGTTCGAATTAAAAGCCATGATTCATCATCCAAAATCATTTTTACCAAAACATATCCCGGGAAAATTTTTTCTTTAACTGTCTCTTTTTTACCCTGGCTCACTTTAATTGTATTTCTGGTGGGGACTATGATGTCAAAAACCCTAGTTTCAAAACCTAAGCTTTGGACTCTTTGCTTGATTGATTTAGCAACTTTATTTTCGTGTCCTGAATAAGTGTGAACTATATACCATTTTGCAGGGTCTGTATCTGAAGTTTTATTTAAAACTGCCTTAGCTTTAGCTAATTCTTCATCATCTGTTTCTTCCTTTGCCTCGGCTTGAACTTCTGTTGGGATAGCGGGCTCAATTTTTTCCTCAACGTCTTGAGACTCAACTTCTGCCTCTTCTTTTATGTTTTTATTTGGATCGTCCATAATTAGTTTGTTTACCGATTGAGTACTACCTCCATTAGTTTTGTAAGTATTAGATCAAAACCGCCTAAAAATATTCCTACTCCAAAACTTATTGCAATAACCGATACCGTAAGCCTTATTATTTCTGTCCTTGTTGGCCAGGTGACTTTTTTAAGTTCATCCAGGGCTTGTTTGATAAAGGTAATAGGCGAAATTGCCATAACTATTTTAAATCCGCCAACTCTGGCGGATGTTGTCAATTATTTTACCAAATATTAACTGTACTGTAAAGTGGCCAGGACGCGATTGAAATTGTTGACATTTTGACATATTATTGTATGATACACTCTCTATGAAAAAGATTAGGAAAGCTGTTATTCCCGCCGCTGGGTTTGGCACCAGGTTTCTTCCTCAGACAAAAGCCATGCCTAAGGAGATGCTCCCAATTGTAGACAAGCCTGTTATTCAGTATGTAGTTGAGGAATTGGTTGATGCCGGGATTACAGACATAATTTTAGTTACCGGATATCACAAAAGGACAATTGAGGATCATTTTGATGCTGCGAATTTAGATTTGATCGAAAACCTGCGCCAAGGCGGAGAAAAAAAGAGAGCTTTGCTTGAGCAAGTTGAGCAAATTTCAAAAATGGCTAATTTTGTTTACGTCCGCCAAAAAGGACCATATGGTAACGGGACTCCTCTTATAAACGTAAAACACCTAATTGGAGACGAGCCTTTTATTTATACCTGGAGCGATGATTTTATCTTGGCAACACCGTCAAGATTTAAACAAATGCTTGCAGTTTATGAAAAGTATAGAACCTCAGTAATGGGAAGCATTAGAGCCAAAACTGACGAGGATTATGCAAGGTACGGTTTTGCCGGCGGGAAAGTAATAGAAGACGGGATAATTGATGTTGATACTCTCATTGAAAAGCCGGGTAAAGAAAATGCTCCATCCGACCTTGCTACAGTTTCAGGATTTTTACTAACTCCGGATATTTTTGATTATTTAGATCAAGTATTGGAAAACTTAAAAGAGGGACAGGAGTTTTACTATAATGACGCATTAAAATTAATGCTTAAAGACGGAAAAAGAGTTTTGGCCGCGGAAATTAAAGGCGGAAAATATTATGACACCGGAAATAAACTTGAATATATGAAAACAGTTGTTGAGCTCGCGCTAAAGCGGGATGATATGAACGGAGAATTTAAGAAGTTCCTCAAAGGCCTAGACCTCTAGCTCCGTAGCCATAACTGTGGCTCGCAAGGTCCCTGTGGATGAACTTTTAATATCCACAGTTGCCCACAGTTAGCCTCAAACAGCCCACAGTCTGTGGATGCCACAGTTACTGTGGTCCACAGCACACAAAGTGGCAGAGATAATTATTGAAATTCTATGCTCAATATGTCTAAATAATACTATGGATGAATATAAAGAGAGCCCTGAAACTAGAGCGCTGAAAAGTGAGATAGCGCAAGAAAGACCCCGTGATTCGGAAGGACATTTTATTCATCCCGATCAACCGGCTCCGCCTCAGCCTTCTACCCCCATCCAGCAATTTGCCAGTGACCACATAAGCGTTTCCCGCACTCCCACTCCGCCTAAAAGTGATGATTTAGTTGATGTCCACGTAGGTAATCCACTCACGAAGATTACCAGACTTCTTGAAGATATAAAAAAACAGAAAGCATTCAGTTTCACCTTGAAAGGAAGTCTTGGAATTGCAGGAGTAGCTCTTGCTCTTGGAGTCTTTGGAGTATTTGGCGGCAACCAGCTTTTATGTTCTCACGGCACCCAAACCCAAATCGGTATAGTTAAAACACTTCAATTCGGAGAAGCAGAAAAAAGCACAGTTCCTTTTATTGGTAATCTCATAGATAGAGTTTATCCGGGGCAAACGAGAAGAAGAATTGTACTAGTTAAATCGGGCGACAATATTATTGGATTGCCTTATTCCAAATTCGTAAGCCTAAGTAATTATGAAGGAGAAAAAATCACCGCCACCGGAGACTATAATTCTTGTAGTCAGACTTTAACCATTACTGATCCTTCCGGCGTCGAGCCTTACAGCCAGTGATTCCATTCCCGCCTCCAGAATGCTAAAATCGCGGTATGTCTAAAAACGAAAGAGGTATCAGTAGCGGAGGGCCGGATTCTTCGGCAGAAAAACCACCCAGAACTCGGGTGCGTGTTGTCCTGTACTCCGATGATGAGCCGCCACCGTTTAATGAAGACGCAGTAAATCTTTATTATGACGCAAGTGAATTAGAAAGATTAGGAGGCGGAGATTTCGACGAAGGATTGAAAAGGCTTAAAACAGAAGTCGAATTTGGAGGAAGAACTGCGGATGAAATAGAGGCAGACCCCGATAATAGGCCTCTTCAGGATGAATTAGATTTACTTCCTCCGCCATTTCAAGTTCCAGAGCCCCGTCCCAACTAAACCCCCGTTCCTCTCGCAAACTCATAACTCATAAATCTTAAATTATGTGGGGGGGGATTTGCGCCCGCCGTTTTCTCCAACCAAACTCATCATTTAGCAAGTTTCATGCATCTTTAGCCGTTCCCGTAACTAAATTTGCCATTTTGTAGCTTTATGCATGAACGAGTGAATGAAAACATAAAGCAAGAACAGGCAAAGAGTTTCTGCTTCTTCTTTTCGGAAAAGAGAAGAGAAATATTAATCTTGAATTAAAAATCCAGTAATGAAACAATGAATTAATGCATAAGCTTCTAAAATTGGGATTAATTCTTTTTACGATTTTTGTTTTCTTTAGTTTTTTCGTTGCAAAAAACCTTTTTGTTCACTTGGATTTTGACTCAATGGTAAAATTGCAGAATTTGCTAGGGAATAGTCCTATTGAATTTTTTTCTCTGTTTAGTCTAGTTGGGACAGTAGAATTTGCGAGTTTGATAATACTAGTTTTGCTTGCTATATCAATAAAAACGAAAAGATTATATGTTCTTTTATTTTTTTGTTTAACTGGAGCTTTTGAACTGCTTGGAAAAGTCTTTATAAGCCAAATTGGCCCGCCAATTATGTTTTTAAAGACGCAAAAGATAATAAATGTTCCGACTGATTATATTCCTCACGAATTTTTCTCTTATCCTTCAGGACACAGTGCCCGGACAGCTTTTATCTCGGGAATTTTATTGTTTGTAATTTGGTTTAGTCCAAAACTTAGTAAACAATTTAAAATAGGTTTTGCGATATGCGTTTTGAGTTTTGATTTCTTAATGTTTGTGAGTAGAGTTTATTTAGGAGAACATTGGTTGTCTGATGTTGTAGGAGGCGCACTTCTTGGTTTTTCCCTGGCACTTCTTTTGGCCCATTTTATTGCCCCAATAAAGCCTCCCAAGAAATAAATACCAAAAAAGAAAGGGGGGCGGGAAGAAAGCTGTTTAAAGCTAGAGAACAAGATGTGATCTTGTAATCATTTGAAAATCCATACGAGGACTCTCAAATCTTCCCGCCCGGAACTTTGCACACTTTGTGCGAGGTGTTACCTTTCTTGCTCGGTTAGAAGTGAGCCACGACTAGAGTCGGGCGTAAGGAGGGCTGCGGGGCAGCTCATATCGCAAGTCACCGCCTTGCAATACTCAAAAGAAAGTTTCCCCAGGGAAACTCAATTCCGACTCCTTCGCCCGGGGTCAATAAGCGCGGTTAGGGCGCGGGAGAAGATGGCTGCATTTGCGATTGTTACAGCAATGCATCATGCCTGACACATCAAAGTTAGCTTGTTAGCGTAACTCACATCTTCTGCCCAACGCCTGGAAGCGGGAGAACTCAGCCTAAGCTGACAAAGATTGGAAAGGGAGGAGGGAAACCTTCCACAACCTTTCTGGCATCAGAGCCATTCTTCCCGCTAAGGAAAATTCACGTTAGAGTGCGGCGCGATGTGTCGCTGGGGCAACTTCAGTCGATGGTTTGGGCAACAAAGCGTGATGCCGTGCGGGGGCCTTCGCTGTGGTGCGCGTGCGCGTCTTCTCGAGTAGCCTTCCCAGCCAGAGATAGAAGAGGCTCTTGAACTCCTCGAGCGCTTGGCTGGCGATGATGATGATCACCGACTTGGTCGTGATTCCTCGAATGGCGTTGAAGCCTTGCTGAACGATCCAGCTGCCTGAGTTTTTGTGGAACTCAAAGTCGATGCTGGACCAGGTACGGAAGGCGTCCGCCTGTTGTCTGCGGATACAGGAAGGTAGCGCTACGTAGCAACTTCCTTGACCTGGATCGTAGGCCAGAGTGGTGATCTTGGGCAAGACTGCGCCAGAGCTAGACATGAGTGATTCCCTTCGTTCTTCCCAGATAACGAGGACATTTTGTGACTTGCCTAGTTTGGCAATATCACGTACTCATGGCCAGAGCGGGCGAATCGACCCAGGCTGGCTGGCATTCCAACTGATGGGGCCATTGCCAAGGGTTGAACTCGACGGGTGCGACCGGCGGATGTTCGTCCAGGAACTTCCTCATATTGACCGAGAACATCGCCAGTTGGCTGACGGGTAGTCGGAACATGATAGTTCGCGGGTTGACGTGGAATCGTTGGCGTAGCGCTTTCGAACGTTGGCGGACGAGCTCACACGTGAAAGTGTGGCCATGCAAACGCATGAACTGCTTGGCACTTGACCAAGTCAGTTTCGTCATGCGCGGGATTGCGTAACACGTGTCTCCGTCGTACTTGACGTCGATTCGGAGACTAACGGTATTGGTTGGCACTGCGCGAAACCTCCTGAATCTCCTCGATTTTCCCCTCATTGAAGGGAGGTTCGGGCGCGTATGCCTCGTTACGTTGCCGTCATAACATACCTCCTATTTTCATGTAACACCTCTTTAGTTGTCAGTGTGCGAACCGCATTGGGATTTCCAAAGCGGGCGCTTTAGAGACTGAACCGACTTTCAGGCCGCGTTATTGGCCTTGGGTCAGTATCAAATCTTTGATAGCTTCCGAAATTATAAACCTATTTTACGTTGTCTACAAGACATAATCATGACTTTTTAAAAAAATGAAATTTGCATTAAAAAGTTGTATGTACTAACCTGAAATTATAGTGAATAAATATACCCAGCACCATAATGTATTATGTATATGTCTTAAAAAGTGTGATTAAGAACCAAATTTATACTGGTTCAACAAAAGACCTTAAGAAAAGGTTAAACGAGCACAACGATGGTAAAGTAACATCAACAAAAAGATATAATCCTTGGAATTTAATTTATTATGAAGCTTTTATTGAAGAAAAACTCGCTAGAGTTAGAGAGAAAAATCTTAAATATAATGGTAATGCGATGAAAGAATTAAAAAAAAGAATAGGATTGGATTTACCCAGCACCACTTTGACTACAAATCTTAATCAACTTAGTGAAAAAACTAATAAAGCAAGTAAAAGTTTAGAATTGAAAAAGAGCAGGAGTGGTGCTGGGTTTACTCTTATTGAAATTTTAATTGTGGTTGGACTTATAGCAGCTTTAACAGCAGCAGCTTTATTTATCCTTAATCCGGCTCTTCAACTTCAAAAAGCCCGTGATTCAAGCAGGAAAACAGATATTAAAAGAATTCAGCAGGCTTTAGAGCAATATAGATCAGATAATGGAACTTATCCTAAATTTAGCGTCGGATATGGTCATGCAGGTATAGGAGCATTGATGCTGAATATAAATAATATTACCTACCTAAATCCGGTTCCAACAGGACCAAATACGAAAGGAGATTCATGTAAAGGTTATGTTTATTCAGGAACTGCCACAGATTATACTGTTTTTGTGAAACTTGAAAATGTTAACGATTCGGATGCAGTAGCCGCTAAAGACAGACCTAATAGTCCTGTGGGAACTTTGGGAGCGGGAAGTAAGACTTTTACAATTTCTTCCGGATCATGCTCGGGAGCAGCCAACACGTTTAACTACTGGGTAAATAACCCCTAACACTTATTAGCTTTGTGGAGAAATAAAGTGGATTACGAAGACCTCATTCTTGTAAGTAAAGGGAACTGATCAGTTTTTTTGGCTCAAATCAATAAGAAAAAAAGAGTATAATAACAAACTTACATAGTATATGCGTGAGATTTATTCTGCTCCAACAAGAAATAAGCAGCTTGCTGGAGTTGTCGGAAGCTTTTTATTGTCAGGATCCATGATTTTCTCAGGAGCAGGGTTCGGCGTTCCATCTAGTGGAAGTGTTCGAGATAGTTATACTTCTTTGGCCT
>JBBTWB010000155.1:0-4196 GCA_038078635.1 Patescibacteria group bacterium
TACAATTGCGCCTTCGGAAATTAAGTGGTTTAATGAAGAGCTCTACGGAGAACAAGGAACAGAAGTCTTCAGTTTTTAATCTTCTGTTATAATTGCCTCATGAAAGATAAGAGATTGACGATTCGAATAAATAAACCCGTATCTGAAGTTTTTGAATTTACCACAAACCCTAACAACACCCATACTTGGGTTCCTTCGATTGTAATTGAAAAAACAAATGAATGGCCGGTTAAAGTTGGATCAATTTATAGAAATCAGGATAAGAGTGGTGTTTGGTCGCAGTACTACGTTACAGACTTTGAAATGGACAAAATGTTTACTTTTGCAAAAAAGGATAGCAATTATCACGTAAAATATACGTTTACTCCAGTTGATAAGAATACTACGGAAATGGAATATTACGAATGGGTCGATAATGGGGAATTGGAAGATCCTTTTACACAAGATATTCTAGAAAAACTAAAAATCGTTTTAGAGAAATAAACCTTCTGCTATAATGGGGGCATCTTATGGCAGAATCAGTTATTGCAATTGTTTTTGATTTTGACGAGACCTTGGGCCCCGATACAATCTCCTTTTTCCTTCAAGAGCAAAAAATTGTTCCGGCGAAGTTTTGGCCGGAGATAAACTCTATGGTAGAAGATGGTTGGGATCCGCCGCTTGCATACATGCATAAGATGTTTGAAATGTTTCGTGAGGGAAAGCTGGATATTTCCAAAGGAGCTCTTATGAAAGCCGGCAAAAAATTAAAGTTGTTTCCGGGTTTGCCTTCGGTTTTTGCAGAACTCCGGAATTTTGCCCGTACAAATCCGGATCTAAAACAAGCCAGGGTTTCACTTGAATTTTATATTATAAGCGGAGGATTTGAGGAAATGATAAAAGCTACGAAGATTAAAGAAGAAATAGACGGAATTTTTGGTTGTAACTTTGCCTATGACAAAAAAGGACAGGCAATAGGAATTAAATCGGCAATTTCCTTCACTGAAAAAACCAGATATCTACACGGTATAAGAAAGGGAGTTTCAGTATCAGATCTTCGGAATAATCCATACAGGATAAATGATGCAATTACTCCTGACCAGCAGCGGGTTCCAATGTCTCATATGATTTATATTGGAGACGGGCCAAGCGACATCCCATGTTTGTCGGCTGTGACAGGCTTGGGTGGAACGGGAATTGGGGTTTCTGCTCCATATGGCACTTTCAGAAAAGGCTATGAACTGGCCCGGGGGAAACGGATAACGGTTGGACCTTATACTGCTAATTATAAAAAGGGAAGTGACATGCGGAAAGTTCTGGAGGAAACAATTTTAAGAGTTGGACTTGAAATTGATATGGAAAGAAGAAAAAGTGTTATTTCAGCACCAAAAAATGGATAGTTTGCTCAAACTTCTAAGTTAGTTTTATAATATTATTAATCTATGGATCAAAACTCTCCTATCAAAAAAACTTCAATTCCGGGTTTGCTCCTTATTCAGAGACCAACTAACTCGGACGACCGCGGATTTTTTAGAGAACCCGCACGGATTAAAGAAATAGAAAGAGCTTCAGGTATACCGTTTCATGTAGCACAAATGAATCATGCAAGATCATCTAAGAATACTTTGCGGGGAATTCATATAGCGCCGTGGAATAAGCTAATCTACGTACCAAGCGGGAAAGTACAGGCGGTAATTGTTGATTTGCGGGAGGACTCTGAGACTTTTGGTAAATACGAATCTTTTATTCTCGGAGACGAAAACCGTTCTTCGGTTTTTATTCCCCATGGCTGCGGCAATTCTTATCTGGTTTTAAGCGAGCAAGCTGATTATACTTATTTAACCGATCAGGAATATTCTCCAAATATGGAAATTAGCATTATGTGGAATGACCCAACGCTAAATATTCCCTGGCAAATTGAAGGAGCGCCTAAGCTTTCAGAAAGAGATCAGAAAACCCCCAGTCTAAAATCAGTTTTCCCCAATAAATTCTAACGGAACTTAATAATTATTGCTGCGATTGTTCCTAAATCAGGTAAGTTTAGTTTGTGCACAAAGGTATATAATAATCTTAATACCATGAAAAAGATTTCGCAAACGTATCATATAAGTGCTCCTGCTGAAGAGGTATGGAAAGCACTAACAGATCCAAAATATATTGAGAGATGGGGTGGAGGTCCTGCTGAGATGTCGGACAAAAAGGGTTTTGAATTTTCTCTTTGGGGAGGAGATATTTACGGTAAAAATATTGAAGTAATTAAGGGTAAATTGCTGGTTCAAGAGTGGTTTGGCGGAAAATGGGATAAATCCTCCCGTGCAACGTTTAATCTGCACTCAAAAGGAGATAAAACTACCATTAAATTTATTCACACGGACATTCCGGATTCAGAACATGCTGACATTGAACAGGGCTGGAAAGACTATTATCTCGGACCGCTTAAAGATTTTCTCGAAAAAAGATCTTAACGCTTGACTAGATTTACCAATTAGTGTTCTACTAGTAGTATGGGGGAGAAAGAGTTTGAGAGAATTGTAGGAGCACCCGCAGAAGTTTTAGATAAAACTGTAAATTTTTCAGAAAACATAGTTAATCATGGAGGAGTTAAAAAAGCAAAAAAGTATTGGAAAGATTTAGGCCCGGGCTTAACCACTGGAGCATCTGATGATGATCCATCAGGAATTGCCACTTATTCTCAGGCAGGTTCACAATTTGGCTTTCAATTGTTATGGATGGCGCCTTTTACCTTCCCTTTGATGGCAATTGTTCAGGAAATGTGCGCTAGGATCGGTCTTGTAACAGGGATTGGTCTTGCTGGAAATATAAGAATACATTTTCCTCGTTATGTTCTTTATATCTGCACTGCTCTTTTATTTTTTGCAAATACTCTAAATATCGGGGTTGATATAGGAGCTATGGCAAAAGCAACACAGTTGATTTTGCCGAAATTTAGCTTTGGAACTTTAATTTTCTTCTTTGCGTTTTTGAGTTTGGGTCTGCAAATATTCGTAAGCTACGAAAAGTATGCTCGCTATCTGAAATGGCTTGCGTTAATTCTTCTTGCTTATGTTTTTTCCGCTTTCATGGTGAAACTTGATTATAAAGAGCTAATAAGAAGTACTATAATTCCAACAATTGTATTTTCTAAAGAACAAGTATTTTTAATTTGCGCCATTCTTGGTACTACTATTTCACCATATTTATTTTTCTGGCAAACATCTCAAGAAGTGGAAGAAGGCATTTTAAAAGGCCAATCAACTGTAAGATTAAGACAAGAAGCTGTAAGCAATAAAGAAATAAAATTAATGCGTAGGGACGTTTGGTCCGGAATGTTTCTTTCAAATCTTGTAATGTTTTTTATAATTGCAGCTACCGCAGGAACCCTTTTTGTCAATGGAATAACAAATATCTCAACAGCAGCGGACGCTGCAGCAGCGCTCAAGCCAATAGCGGGAGAGCAAGCATATTTACTTTTCGCAGTAGGTATTATTGGTGCTGGAATGTTGGCAATTCCTGTTCTTGCAGGGTCTGCTTCTTATGCTATGGCTGAAAGTTTTGGATGGAAAACAGGTCTATATAGAAAATTAAAAGCAGCAAATTCTTTTTATGGAATAATAATTATTTCAACACTACTCGGAATGGGAATAAACTTTTTTGGTGTTGATCCAATTAAAGCGTTAATTTTTTCAGCAGTTGTAAATGGCCTTGTTGCTCCAGTGATACTTGTTTTAATTGTGCTCCTTAGCAGAAATAAAAAAGTTATGGGAGATAGAGTAAATCATCCTGTCGTTACAGCTCTTGGTTTTTTAATCACGGGTGTTATGGCAATAGTCGGAGTTGCAACTATTGTTTTTTCAATCTTCTAATGAGTAGTAGGCAGACTAAGCAAATTATAGGTGCAGTTGTTGTCTTAATTTCTGTTTTAACCTTAATATTTTCAGATAATTCATCTTCCCTCTCGTCCCCTTTTAAATCCTCATCTGTTTCACCCACACCAACAAGCGTGGTAGTAAAAGATGTTAAGGGAAGTTCTGTTTCTGAAGTTTCAAATATTGATAAGTCTTCAGATCAGATTCCTGAAGACGTAGGGGTAGAGAATTTTACAGCCAGTGAAGGGCAAGAGGCTTATAAAGTAATAAAAGTTGTGGATGGGGATACAATTGACGTGGATATAAATGGAGAGATATCGCGTTTGCGCTTAATAGGAATTGATACGCCCG
>JBBTWB010000156.1:0-1425 GCA_038078635.1 Patescibacteria group bacterium
TTTAGAGGCAGAAGATTTTGTAGGAAAAATTGGACTTTGGGGACATTCTATGGCTGGAAATGTTGTGGCGCGGGCCTTAGCAGCGCAATCTGAAATTCCGGCAATTGTAATATGGGCGGGAGCAGTTTATACGTATTCGGATTTTTCAGATTACAGCATTGAAGATAATTCATATCAGCCGCCGCAAACTGACTCGCCAGCTAGGCGGAAAAGAAATGAAATGTTTGAAAAATACGGTCAATTTGATCCAAATTCCTCATTTTGGAAGCAAGTCCCAATGACGAATTATTTGGATGGAATTACCGGTGCAATTTCGCTAAATCATGCCGTGGATGATCCGGTAGTAGATGTTAGGTATAGCCGTAACTTAAATAGTTTGCTTAATCAGACTTCAATTGTTCACGAACTCAACGAATATCCAAGCGGCGGACATAATTTTACAGGGGCCACATTTAATCAGGCAATGCAAGCAACAGTTGATTTCTTCAAAAAATATCTAAAATAATATAGGGGAGTTACTCAACAGTTAGGGTTCCAACCATTCCTTGCTCTTGGTGATTTCCAACGCTACAAAAGAATTTAAATTCTCCTGTTTTGTTGGCTGTAAATTCTACCGTATCTTCCTGCCCGGGATTAATTCTTTTTGTTGCAATACTCAGATCCGCGATTGTGAAGTTATGTGGAAATTTTCCGGCGTTTTTAAAAGTTATCTTAACTTTCTCTCCTTTTTTAACTGTTATTTCTGAAGGCGTGAATTTAAATTCTCCGGCTTCAACTGTAATTTCATTTTCACTCATTGCAGAAGGAGTAGTTGCCGATTCGGAAGCTGGAGTAACAGCTGAGTTAATAGTTTCGTTGGAGTTAGTGGTTGTGGATTTGTTCATATTCATGACAAAAAATCCACCAATAGCAACAATTACAACACCTATTATTCCTATCAAAATCCACCCGCTATTCATGTTTTTTATAATACACTATAAAATATAAAAGTCAATATATATAATAGATAAAGTATGGGAATTAAAATAACTAAGCCAATAGACGGCATTCTTAATGCAATCACAATGTATAGGCTTATGCTGTACTACTTAATCTTTTTACTTGCTGTAGCCTCAGTCTTAAGTTTTTTTAGTTTTTTCCCTTTTAATTTTTTACAGCTTTTACTTTCTACGGCTGTTATCCTGTTAACCTGCTACATAACCAATAAATTTTTTTCATTAATTTTTAAAATACCAGCCAATATAGAGTCAGCTTATATTTCCGCTCTAATACTGGTTTTTATCGTACTTCCTGCTAAAACAGCCTCAGAATTAGTTTTTATTATTCTTGTGGGAATTATTGCCATGGCGTCAAAATACATTCTGGCGATAAATAAAAAACATATTTTTAACCCTGCCGCCATCGCCGTTTTTATTACGTCTATAT
>JBBTWB010000157.1:0-3144 GCA_038078635.1 Patescibacteria group bacterium
TTTTGGATTTTTAGGATTTTTTTATTTTCAGAAAATCTCAGGACCCAATACATCACAGTTTTTGATAGCTGCAGAAATGCTTGCGAGTTTGTATGCTGCTCTGTCTTGCATGGTTATTTATAAAAAGCTCGGGAAGTACGGAATTATTTTAATAATATTAGTTTTCTTAATTACTATCCCCAGAGTAATAAATAGTTCGAGCGCTAAATATTTCGAAATAATTAGCCGTAAAAATTTGATCATTAGCAATCAAGAATTAGATGCACTTAATTATTTGAAAAATAACAGTCCAAAATCTTCTGTAATTCTTACTGATAATGAAAAATTAAAAATCGAAAAAACATGTTATTACGTCTCCTTTCTATCGGAAAGATCACTTTTTCTCTGTGATGCAAATGGAATTCTTAAGGACCATGGAGTAAAGGTAGACCAAAGAAGCCAAGATTTAAAAAAGATTGTAAAAAACTTTAACTCGGAAGTATCAACAAGGCTGCTTCTTTCTAATAAAATAGACTATGTTTATACGAGTTCCGACAAGAGTGTTTTTGCCAGCGACTCAAAAGTCTTAAAAACAGTTTTTTTAAATGATAAAATAAGAATTATCAAGATTAATAGATGGCCTTGAAAGTGATATTATAAATAAAGATGGGTTTTATTTTTTTAAAAACAGAATTAGTGCGTTATTCGAAAAAGAGGTCTTTCTGGCTATGGATGAGTTTTTTGGCCCTTATTCTTGCCATTTTTTTAATAAACGGACTTCATGAACAGTATCCTGATGAATTTGATAATATACTTGGAGGCTGGTATCTTCTTCATGGAAAGCTAATTTATAAGGATTGGTTTACGCATCACGGTCCGGTTTCCTATCTAGTTTCTGCCTTAGTTAATTTATTCAGCGGAAGATCTTTTGTTAACTTCAGGCTTGTTTATTCGGTATTTCTCTTTTTTCTAACCCTACTTCCGATTTATTTCATAAGAAGAAGACTGGAAGGAGTAAATACATCTTTCTTTGCATACTTTATTCTAATTTTGGGTCTCTCCCTTACTTATTTCTGGGGTCATATGCTCCTGGCGGATAATATTGCAGCCTTCTTTTTGGTACCGGTCACTGCTTTAGTTTTCCTGAAAGTGGTAAATAATAAAAGATTCGATACGAAAGAATATTCTTTCATCTCTATATTTTGTTTTCTTGCATTATTTAGTGCATTAACATACGCATTTCTGGTTGCTGGGATTTATTTATTCTTAATAGTATATTATTTTATTTCGGAAAAAGGACATCTCAAATTTTTAAATTTAATTAAGATTATCTCAATTTTGCTCGTCCCTTACTTATTCTTCGTGATTTACCTTCTGCTTACCGGTTCTCTTTCCAGTTATTATTACGATGCGATCAAATTTAACCGTGATTATTACATTTATTATCCGGGATTGGAAGGCAAGCCGCCTGCAAATCCAGTAAGATACGCAATAGTTATAGCACAAGGATTTCATAATAATTTCTCATCAATGCTAAATACTGTAAAAAGCTTTAATTTCGATTTTCCCTTTAATATTTCTCTTGCTGTTTCAAATACAGCGCTTGGAATTTATCTTTTGTTAAAAAGAAAGTATTTGGCCTTTTTGTTTGTCTTAGGAATATTGATTTTCGCAAATGCCAGGACTAATCCTTTTTCATCACGGGAGACTGACTATCAATCTGCAGTCTATATAATGATCTCGCTTTTTATTACTGCCTATATTATCCCAAGATTATATAAGGAGCTCAACTCAAATATTGAATACTCGAAAAAAATAATCCTATCACTGGTTTTTGTCATAACAATAATTTATGCATTTTATAACTTTACATTCATTTTAAGAAAATTTTCTTATAAAGCTTATGATAAATACATGGGTTTCGCAGCTATTATTTATGACAGGCCGAAAATAGCGCCTTTTATAAACCAAATTGAAGATAAAAACAGTACTGCCTGGATTGGACCATTTTATTACGAGGATCTATATTACATGAATGCCAAACTACCTTCTAAATATCAGGTGTTTTTGCCGGGAATGGGACAGTCTCCAAAAATTTCCAAGGAATTCTTGATTGATTTTCAAAACAATAAACCGGAAATAGTTTATTTTAATAAAGACTTTTATATTTTGGGGGCAAGTCCAAAGGAGTATGGACAATTTTTCCTCGACTATCTTGATTCAGATTACATAACCCTATCTGATTTCGATCCTACGCTTAAATATAAATTGACGCTTGATCCTTCTCTGGAATTTGATAAAAAATTATTTATAAATAAGGATAGGGCAGATCGGGTGGTGAATAAAATGAAAGAGCAAGGGTGGATAGAATAGTGAGCAAAATATCTTTTGTAACCTCAACTTTTAACGAGGAAAAAAATTTACCATCTTGCCTTGACTCCGTAAAGGAACTGGCTGATGAAATTACTCTTGTTGATGGATCATCAAAAGATAAAACAGTAGAAATTGCTAAAGAATATGGCGCAAAGGTAAAAGTTACAGATAATCCTCCGATTTTTTTGATTAACCGTCAAAAGGCGATTGATATGGCAACAGGGGACTGGCTTTTAAATCTTGATGCAGACGAGCGCGCAACGACAGAGCTTATAAAAGAGATTAAAGAAGTTGTAAAAAATGATGATAAAAAGTTTAATGGGTACTTTATTCCCAGGAAAAACTGGTTTTTAGGCAGATTTCTTATGAAGGGCGGACAATACCCTGATTATCAGCTCCGCTTATACCGCCGGGGTAAGGTTCATTTCGAGCTAAAAGATGTTCATGAGCAGGCGATCGTAGAAGGTGAAAAAGGATATCTTAAAAGTTCAATGCTTCACTATCCGTATAAAGATTTTCCGGCCTATTTACTCAAATGGAGAAGATATAATGATGTTTTTGCAACCCAAATCAAAGAAAATTTTTCTAAAAAAAGTTTGTTTGCAAAGTTGTTTGGAGGGTTGGACTATTTATTAATAAAACCTGCATGGTGGTTTTTCTGGACTCAAATAAGACATAAAGGAATATACGATTTGTGGTCAGGAGCCGTTTTTTCATTTTTCTCTGCCCTCAGATTCCCGGTTTCTTATTTAAAATCGTTTTCTAAGTAAGTTTATCCAGCACCTTTTTAAA
>JBBTWB010000157.1:3244-7094 GCA_038078635.1 Patescibacteria group bacterium
ATATACATATGAGGATTCTTGTTACCGGTGGAGCCGGCTATATAGGTTCAATAACTGTAAAATATCTTTTGGATCAAGGGCATGAAGTTGTTGTTTTTGATAATTTAGTTTACGGGCATAAAGAATCAGTTACGTGCCCTTTAGTTGTTGGAAACCTGGAAGATAAGCAGTTTCTATTTAATTCTTTTGAAAATCAGAAGTTTGACGGAGTGATTCATTTCGCAGCTTATGCATTAGCCGGGGAATCAATGAAAAATCCATATAAATATTTTTATAGTAATCTCACCGGAGGACTTAATTTGCTTGAACTGATGAAAGCTAATCAAATAAAAAATATTATATTTTCATCGTCTTGCTCAATTTATGGTACTCCGGAAAAGCTGCCTGTCACGGAAGACGAATCAAAAAAACCGGAAAGTGTTTATGGTGAATCAAAATTGATGTTTGAGAAAATTCTTGAATGGTACGACAAGGTAACAGACATAAAACATATTAACCTTAGATACTTTAATGCAGCAGGAGCGTCCCTTGACGGAACACTCGGAGAAGATCATGATCCTGAAAGCCATATAATTCCGATTGCTATCAAATCCGCCCTAAATAAAACACCTTTTCCGCTATTCGGAGACGACTATGATACTTTTGATGGGTCATGCATTAGAGATTACATTCATGTAGAAGATTTAGCTATTGCTCATCTTCAGGCTCTAAATAAAGTTATTGAAAACAACAAGAGCGACAGTTTTAATCTTGGAAAAGGAAAAGGATATTCAAATCTGGAAGTGATTGATGCAATTAAGAGAGTTGGCGGAGTAGATATTCAAATTGAAAAGAAGCCAAGGAGGCCGGGTGATCCATCTACGATTTATGCTGATAATTCAAAAGCGCGTCAGATCTTAGGATTTGACCCGAAGTATTCGGACTTGGAAACAATAATAAAGACTGCTTGGACCTGGCATAGTAAAAAATGAAAATTGCAATTGATGTTTCTCCTTTAACTACCGGACATTATCTTGCACATAGAGTTAGAGGGACAGGTTTTTATCTGACAAATCTAAAAGACGCACTTCTTAAATATTTTCCGGAAAACGAATACGTATTTTTTAAAAGGGGAGATAAGCTAAGCTCGAATATTGATATTATTCATTATCCTTATTTTGAACCGTACTTTATAACGTTACCGCATTTTGGTTTGAGTAAATCAACAGTAACGGTTCATGATCTTACGCCGCTCGTTTTTAAATCTCATTTCCCGGCCGGTATTAAGGGAAATGCTAAATGGCAGATCCAAAAAAGATCACTAAAAAAGGCGGGTGCAATTATTACAGACTCGGAATCTTCGAAGAAAGATATTATTGAATATGTGGGGGTAGATTCTGCAAAAGTTAATGTTGTTTATTTATCTGCAGCGGATCACTTCAAGCCAAAACCGGATTCTGAAAAAAATAAAATAATCAAGAAATTTAGTTTGCCCGAAAATTTTGCTCTTTACGTAGGTGACGCTACATGGAACAAGAATTTACCGGGGCTTATAGAAGCTTTTAATCAAACTGACTATTTCTTAGTTATTGTTGGTAAAGCATTTGAAAACAAAAATTTTGATAAAGATAACCCATGGAACCAATCTTTAAAAAAAGCGCAGGATTTAGCTGAGAAGAATAAAAGAATTATAACTCTTGGTTTTGTATCAGACGAAGATTTAGCCAGTCTTTATAACGCCGCTTTGCTTTTTACAATGCCTTCATTCTATGAGGGATTCGGTTTACCTGTACTCGAAGCAATGCAATCAGGCTGCCCCGTTGTAATAAGCGATAAGGGGTCTTTAAAAGAAATTGCAGGAGAGGCAGCAGTTTATGTTGATCCTTATGAAGCTGACTCAATAAAAAAGGGAATTGAAAAATTAATGTCTGATTCCTCTCTCCGGAAAAAATTATCGGAAAAAGGAATTGAGCGGGCGAAAAAATTTTCATGGAGGCAAACTGCTGTTAATACAATTGAAGTTTATAAGAAAATAGCCTGGATTTCCTGAAGTTAATTTTACATCACAATATCTATTGTTTTGGAAAACAATTTAGTAGATAATCTTAGAATATTTTAATTTCTGCCTAAACTCTGCCTGAAATTTATGAACAAGTCTTTATCATTAGTCGTACCCACTTATAAACAGGAAAAAACAATCATTAGGGATATTTTATATCTAAATAAAGTTCTGTCCCTCTTGCCTTATAAATCTGAAATTATTGTTGTGATAGACGGAAGAGTTGACAAAAGTTATGAAAAGTTAAAAAAGGCTAAGATAAAAAACGTAAAAATAATTTCATATATTAAAAATCAAGGTAAAGGATTTGCCGTAAGAAAAGGAATGTTAAAGGCAAAAGGAGACATAATTGCCTTTATGGATGCAGGGCTTGATATAAATCCTTCAGCTCTGTCAATCGCATTAAGCTTAATGCAGCTCCATGATGCTGATATAGTTTTAGGAAGCAAGCTTCATCCGGATTCAATTGTTAATTATCCGTTGAGCCGGAAAATATTGTCAGTCGGTTATAGAAGTATCACTAGGCTTTTATTTAAGTTTGAAGTAAAAGATACGCAGGTGGGACTAAAGATATTTAAAAAGAAAGTTGTGAGAGATGTATTCCCAAGAATTATTGTTAAGACATATGCATTTGATGTCGAAGTTCTGGCGGTTGCAAGACTTTTAGGATACGACAAAATCCATGAAACCCCGATAAAACTTAAATTTAGACAGGGGAGCATTACGAATAGTAATTTTTGGAAAATTTCTTTTTGGATGCTCGTTGATACGCTAGCAATATTTTATAGAATAAATATTATAAAATATTACAATAAGAAATGACTCATTTAATGATTAGTAAAAAGACCCTGGTTTTATTATTTGCAATTTTGATATTGGGTTTATTTTTAAGACATAAAGATTTTAGATCTAGTCCCAGGCTTGGTGCAACTTTTGATGAATATGCATGGACGTGGCTTGGGATGAGTCTAATAGAGAAACATACGCCATCGTCATGGTCATCATATCCACAGTACGAAGGTTATAGAGAGTACAAAAAATATCAGGGTGCAACATTTTGGATAGTTAAACCATATTTGGAACATCCTCCTCTTTTTGGTTTGATTGCCGGATCATTTGCAATTGCCAACGGAGCAAAGAGTATGTTTGATGTAGATTTAGAAAAAATCCGTCCGCTTGCATTAATTCTTGGAGTTTTATCAATTTTTGCAGTTTTTTTATTAGTAAAAGAACTTTATGATGAAAAAACTGCGCTTTTAGCGTCTTTTATATATGCATTAATCCCGACAGTAGTAATTGGTTCGCGGTTAGTGCAGAATGAAAATTTTTTCATACCCGTTTTTTTACTATCCCTTTTTTTAATTTTTAGATTTATCAAGACCAAAAAAAACAAATTTTTTCTTCTCGCGGCTTTTATTTGCGGACTACTTACTCTTGCAAAAGTTCCCTGGATCGCAGCCGGAATCTCAATAGGACTGATCCTTCTCTATAATAGAAAATACAAGCACTTCCTTTTGCTTGTTGGAATAGTTATCTCTATTTTCTCTTTATTTATAATTTATGCATACTACTATAATTGGGATCTGTTTATAAGCCTCTGGAAATTTCAATTCCAGAGGTATGAGATGGCATTTAATAGCGTTTTTACCTTATTTGCCGAGCCATACCTAGCAGATAGATTCACTATTGATGGATGGATTTATTTTGGCTGGATTTCTTTCTTTCTACTTCTTGCTAAGAATCTTAGGAAAAATTACATTTTAATATTTGGTTTGCTGGGATATCTTGCAGTTTTTGTTTTTGCAATTCCCA
>JBBTWB010000158.1:0-10200 GCA_038078635.1 Patescibacteria group bacterium
CATGCTTGTCCAATTTCCCCAGGATCATCTCTAGCTCTCTCTCTTAACAAATCACTAACGACAATCAATGGCCTGTTCAGCTTTCCAGCCAATAGTCTTGCCTGAGTAGTTTTTCCAGATCCTTCAGGCCCAATTATTACAAAGGCTGTTGGTCTTGGTTGGACAGATTCATGATCTGTTTCTGCCTCTAGGTTCATTATTGCTTAATCTTATGGAGAATTTCTTTAGAGATTTCTTCAATAGGTTTTTCTCCATTAAGCTCAACCAGAATACCTTTTTTCCTATAGTGCTCAATAACAGGCTCTGTAACTTGATGAAAAAGCTGTATTCTCTTTCTGATGGCCTTAAGAGTCTCGTCCTCTCTATCATCAGCTCTGTAAGATAATCTCCAGAGTGCCTCTCTGTCAGAAATATTAAGATAAATTACCTTGTCTACTCCGTTTTCAAAAGCTTCAACTTGAGTTATAGTTCTTGGAAATCCATCCATAATATAACCCTTGTCATATTCAGGTCTTTTAAGATATTCAGAAACAATTTCAAGTGTCTTATGATCCGGAATTAAAGCTCCCGAATTCATAACCTCTTTTATATACCGGCCAATCTTGGTTTTCTCCTTAGCCATCTCCCGGAAAATATGTCCTGTTGATAAATATGGTATACCTAATTCTTTAGATAAAATATTTCCCTGCGTTGACTTACCGGCTCCTTGAATTCCAATTAAAATTATTCTCATTTAAAACACCTCCTGTTACTTTTCATAGCCTTCATAATTTCTCATTACAAGCTGCGCCTCAATTGATTTTATGGTTTCCAGAACAACTGACACAACAATTAAAATTCCTGTTCCTCCTAAAATTAAAGTCTGAACTCCTGTAATGGATTTAACAACTGAAGGAAGAACCGCAATAAGTCCTAAAAATATTGCTCCCGTAATAGTTATTCTATTTAAAATAAAAGTAAGATATTTAGCAGTTGGGCTGCCAGGCCTGATTCCGGGAATAAAACCTCCGTATTTTTGTACTTCTTCTGAAATCTTTTTTGGGTTAAACACAACAGCAGTATAGAAAAATGTAAAAGCAACCACTAATAAGAAGTATAAACCATTATAGAAAAGGCCATCTGGATTAAACCAGATTGAGGCTTGAGCTGCAAAGTTCCTTAAAGCTTCATTTGAAGAGGCACCTAGATAATTGGCAAAAAGGCTTGGAAGAAGTAGGAGTGAAACAGCGAAAATAATCGGAATTACTCCTGCTTGATTCAAGCGCAGGGGAAGATGCGTCGATTGTCCGCCGTACATCTTGTTTCCCCTAACCCTTCTTGCATAAAAAACAGGAATTTGTCTTGTGGCTTCATTTATAAGAACGATTGCTCCGATAACCAAAATTCCCATGACGGTAAAACCTAGTACATTAAATAGATTCTGAGATGAAGTTGTTGAGACAGTTTGACCAAAGGTAACAGGAATTCTACTTACAATTCCTGCAAAAATAAGGAATGATATTCCGTTTCCTACTCCTTTTTCCGTAATTAACTCTCCAAGCCAAACCAAAAATACTGTACCCGCTGTCATAGTTACGATAAAAGAAATGATCTCTACAGGGTTATTGAGTGCTACAATTCCCTGACTCTTAAGAAGAGCAAACATTCCCACAGACTGCAGTGCCGCAAGAGGAACAGTCAGAAATCTCGTGTATTGATTTATTTTCTGTCTTCCGGATTCTCCTTCTTTCTGGAGAGCTTCAAGCTTAGGAAAAACTAAAGCGCCAAGCTGCATGATAATAGAAGCGTTGATATAAGGATTTAAACCCAAAGCCATAACAGAAAAATTGGCTAAAGTTCCACCTGAGAAAATATCTAAAAGCCCGAGGAATTGATTCTCTGCGAAAAGGGCTTTTAATTGTGTTATGTTAACTCCTGCAACAGGTATGTGTGCGAAGATCCGGAACACTATAAGAATTAAACCTGTGAATAAAATCTTTCTTCTTACGTCCGGTGCTTTAAAACTATTTCTAAATAATCTTAAAAGGTTTTCCATTTATTTTTCGACGCGGCCGCCGGCTTTTTCAATTTTTTTTGCTGCACCTTTTGAAATAGGGAGTTTAATAACTAAAGCTTGATTTATTTCTCCGTCTCCCAATATCTTAACACCTAATTCTTTTGCGTCAGCCTCTTTTACAATTCTTGCCTTAATTAAAGAGTCAATATCTACTGTAGCATTTTTTGGCAATATATTTAGATATTTTATATTTACTATTAAAGGAGTTTTTCTAAAGCTTTTATTTCTTCCCTTTCCCCGTCTATATGGAAGTCTTTTAATTAAAGGAAGTGCTCCTCCTTCAAAATAAACAGGAACTTTATTTCTTGCTTTTTGTCCTTTAGTGCCCCTCCCTGATGTCTTTACCTTACCAGAGCCATGACCTTGTCCCAGTCTTTTTTTACTATTGTCTTTAATTTTTACTAAGCTATGAAGTGCCATTATTTCTTTACCCCGGATGGGTTATTCCTTTCTTCTTCTCTATTGTATCTTTCAGACAAAAGTCTTAGAGCTTCAATCGTTGCATAAACATTACTTGCCTGGTTTTTTGTTCCTAATACTTTCGAAGAGATGTTGTGAATTCCGGCTGCTGTTACAACGCTTCTTACTGCTCCTCCGGCAATAACACCTGATCCGGGAGGCGCCGGCTTAAGTAAGATTTTAGCAGCACCTAATTTTATATTGTATTCAAATGGAATTGTGCCATTTATAATTGGGACTGCCACAAAATGTTTTTTAGCAATCAAAACTCCCTTCCTGATCGCTGATGCGACATCGGGTGCTTTTCCAAGCCCCACTCCTACTTTTCCTTTTCCATCTCCTACAACAGCTAAAACTGAGAATCCAATCTTATTTCCACCTTTTGTTTTTTTAGATACACGGTTAACTTGAACTATTTTTTCTTCAAATTCACTTTTTGGCTTGTCGTATTGATTTGTAAAATTAGCATCTGCCATTTTAGAATTCCAGTCCTCCTTCCCTTAGTCCTTCTGCAATACTCTTAACTCTACCATGATATGCGTAACTTCCTCTGTCAAAAACAATTTTTGTTACCTTCTTTGCTTTCGCCTTACTTGCCAGGAGCAAGCCTAAAGCTTTTGCCTTATCTGTTTTTGTACCGGTTACTTTTAAGCTCTTTTCAGAAACTCCAACGATAGTTTCGTTTTTTACATCATCAATAAGCTGAGCAAAAATATATTTATTAGACCTGAATACAGAAAGTCTTGGCCTCTTTGTGATTCCTTTTAACTTTGATCTTGTTCTAAGTTGTCTTCTTGTCTTTGTAAAATTCATATTTATTTAACTCCTACAGCTTTAGCTGCTTTTCCAACTTTTCTTCTTATATATTCACCTTGATATTTAATTCCTTTTCCTTTATAAGGCTCCGGAGGCCTTACAGCTCTTATTTTTGCTGCAATGTCACCTACTAAAGTCTTATCTGATCCTGCAATCTTAATAACGTTTTCTTCTACTGCAAATGTAATCGTTGGATCTGCTGTTATTTTTACAGGATGAGAATATCCAACAGATAAAGTTATCACATTTCCAGCCGCTTGTGCTCTGTATCCGACTCCTGTTAATTCAAGTTTTTTTTCAAATCCTTTTGTAACTCCTGTTACCATATTCGCAATATAAGCTCTGGTAAGCCCTGATAATGCTTTTGCCCTGTCTCCATCCTCTGTTTGAGAAACAAGAACTTTTCCGTTCTCTATCCTTACACCAACACCGGTTGGAACACCAAACATAAGATTTCCCTTAGGACCTGCTACCTTTACATTGTTATTTTCTATAACAACTTGTGTTCCTTCTACTATTTCTACTGGTATTTTAGCTATTTTTGACATATTTGTACAATTTTTTTGTTCTATTTATGGTGAGTTTCGAACTACCAAATTTCGAACAAAATTTCTCCTCCTAATCCTTTATTTTTGGCGTCCTTACCGGACATTACGCCTTGGCTTGTAGATATAACTACTTTATGTCTGCCTTTTCTTTCAATGCCTATAATATTTTTTGATGGTTTATAAACTCTAAGAGATGGTTTTGAAACTATCCTTACATCACCTAGAACAGGACTTCTCTTTTCGTATGCTATGACAGCATGAAGTTCTTTTATGTTGCCGTTTTTTGTTTCTTTTATTTCTTCTAGAAAACCTTCTTTTTGCAAAACTTTTCCAATTGCTTTGTTTATATTTGAATAAGGTAAATCTACCTCATGCCGCCTTGCAAGTGCCGAGTTTTTAATTCTAATTATAAAATCTGATACTGAATGATTCATATTATGCCTATTGAACTACCAGCTGGCTTTTACAACGCCCGGTAACTCTCCTTTCGAAGCCAATTCCCTAAAACAAATTCTGCATACTCCGAATTTTCTCATGAAAGATCTATTTCTTCCGCAAATATTGCAGATGTTTTTAGCTCGGGTGCTAAATTTTGGTTTTCTCTGAGCGCTAACTGTATTTGATGTTTTTGCCATATTATTTTT
This sequence comes from Patescibacteria group bacterium, assembly GCA_038078635.1. Lineage (GTDB taxonomy): Bacteria > Patescibacteriota > Microgenomatia > Levybacterales > UBA12049 > 2-01-FULL-39-10-A. The sequence goes on from JBBTWB010000158.1 coordinate 4,524, forward strand.
GGAAGGGCATACCCAGTGCCCTTAGTAAACTTTCAGCCTCTTTATTATCTTTTGCTGATGTAACAATTGTTATTTCAAGTCCCTGGTTTCTCTCCAGTTTAGAAGGGTCAATTTCGGGAAAAACAATTGCCTCTTGAAATCCAAGTGAATAATTTCCGCGTCCGTCAAAGCTTTTAGGAGATACTCCCCTAAAGTCTCTGATACGGGGAAGGACTATCCCAACTAATTTTTCATAAAAATCATACATTCTTTTTCCTCTCAAAGTTACTGCTGCCCCGATCTTATCTCCTTCCCGGAGCTTAAAAGTTGCAATAGATCTGCGGGCTCTGGTTACTTTTGGTTTTTGTCCGGTAATCTGAGAAAGAATTGAAACTGCAACATCAACATTTTTTTTATCTGCAAGTGCATCTTTAATTCCCACGTTAACCACAATCTTCATGAGCTTTGGAGTAGCGAGAGAATTCTTAATCTCCAACTCTTTTTGAAGGTCTTTCGCAATTTTTGTATTATATTTTGTCATTAAATTTTCCATAATTTTAAACTTTCTTATTGCATTTCTTACAAATTCTTATTTTTTCTTTATTATCAATTTTATAACCAATTCTTGTCTCTTTATGGCAATTTGGACAAATCATAGCAACATTGCTTACAGGCATTGGTTTTGTAATTTCAATTATTTCAGAAGGTTTGTTCTGAAGCTTAGATTTAAAATGTCTCTTATAAAGATTAACTCCGGGAATCAAAACTTTGTTCTCTTTTAAGATTACCCTTTCAATCTTTCCTTTCTTTCCCTTATCTTTTCCTATTACAACTATAACTTCGTCGTTTTTCTTAAGTTTCATATTATAACACCTCTATAGCCATGCTTGATATCTTCAAAAACCCACGGTCTCTAACTTCTCTGGCAATTGGTCCAAAAATACGGGTTCCGATTGGGTTTTTATCTTTTCTGTTATCAATCAAAACAGCTGCATTGTCTGAAAATCTTATATAAGAACCGTCCATTCTCTTGTATTCTTTTCTGGATCTGACAAGTACAGCTTCAACCATGTCAGATTCTTTTACTTGCCCCGTCGGACTTGCTTCCTTAACTACACATTTTATAACATCCCCTATGTAGCCGAATTTTCTCCGTGAGCCATTCCGGGCTTGAATCACCAAAAGTGATTTTGCCCCTGAATTATCTGCAACTTTTAATATACTTCTATGTTGTACCATTATTTATTCTCCTTCTTTGCTGTCTTTCGAACTGCTTTTGGTTTTTTCTCTTTCTTTGGCTCGGCAAAGTCTTTGGCGGAGTCTGCTGCTATTTCGGTAATTTCTTCATGAGCTTCTTTTTTTACTATTATCTTTTCTTTTGTGCTAATAATCTCAGATACTTTAAAGAATTTATTTCTTGAAATTGGCTTTGTTTCCACAATTCTCACTTTGTTTCCAACGGCTAGCTCAAAGTTTGCTGTATCTACTTTATATTTTTTACTTCTTTTAATAAGCTTTCTATAGAGCGGGTGAGGAGTTTTTCTGGTTACCTCAACTACAACCGTTCTATTCATGGCATTGGACACTATAATTCCTTCAAATGTTTTCATAATTATTTGCTTACCTCCTCTGAGACTTTTGGAGTCTTGACCGCTGCCAGCTCCCTTTCTCTAATTAGAGTTAATATTCTTGCAAGTTCTTTTCTTGTGTTAAAAATAACACGTGTATTTTTAAGCTTGTTTTGTTTGTTATCCAAATTATGCTTAAATAATTCTTCTCTTTTCGCCGCAAGAGTTTCTTTTAATTCTTTATCCGACTTTGCTGCAATTTCTTTTAAATCTTTTTTCATAATAATTTATCCTTTATCTACTATTCTTGTTTTAACGCTTAGCTTATGTGATGCAAGGCGCAATGCAGCATGTGCTGTTTCCCGGGATACTCCGGCCATTTCAAAAAGCATTCTGCCTGTTTTTACGGGTGCTACAAATTCTGCAACGTCCCCTTTTCCTCCGCCCATTCTTACCTCAGGCGGTTTCTTGCTGATTGGTTTATCCGGAAAAATTCTAATCCAGACACGTCCTCCGCGCGAAGTATAATGTGTTATAGCTCTTCTTGCTGACTCAATCTGCCGTGCGCTAATCCAGCCTGTTTGCTCCGTCGCAAGTCCATAATCACCAAAAGATACCTCAGTACCTTTATGTGCATCTCCTTTTAAGTTTCCTCTAAATTGTTTTCTAAATTTTGCTCTTCTTGGTGTTAGCATAGCTCTCCTTCCAGTCGAGAATTTCCAATTCCCAATTCCCAATTTCCAATGTTCGAACTTTTATTGGTTAATTTGATATTTGAAATTTGATATTGGTATTTATTCATCCTATTCCTCTTCCTTATTTATCCAAACTTTAACTCCGATATATCCTTTTTTAGTAAGCGATGGAACGCTTGCAAAACTTACATGCTCTCTTATAGTTGAGAGTGGAACTGTTCCCTGCTGCATTTTATCTCTTCTTCCAATTTCAGCTCCTCCGATTCTTCCTGACAAAACTACTCTTACTCCCCGTGCTCCGGACCCCATAGCTCTTTCAACCGCTTGTCCCATTACTCTTTTTGCAGGCATTCTTCTAGCTAGCTGGTCTGAGATATTCTTTGCAACTAAATATGCATCAAGATTAGGTTCTTTAATTGCTTCAATCCTTATGTCCATTTTTGGAAGAGCCTTTCCTGCCTTGCCGGCCGGCAGGCCTTTATTATTTTTAGAAAGAAGCTCTACTAGAAACTTCTTTAATTCTTCAAGTCCTGCTCCGCCTCTGCCGATAACAATTCCGGGTTTTGAAACATAAGCCGTAACTCTTAAAGAATTAATCGATCTCTCAATTTCAACAGTTGAAACTCCGGCCATTTTTAATCTTTCAACTATCGCACGTCTCAAATGATAATCGTCAAGAAGTGTTGCAGCATAATTCTTGTCATCAAACCATCTGCTTTCCCAGTTATATACAGGACCTAATCTAAATAATTTTGGATTTACTTTATGACCCATATCCTGAAAATTTCCAATTTCCAATTTCTAATTTCTAAACGCTTAGGTTAATTAGAATAATTAGATCAATTAGGAATTCGTTTCTCCTTTCTTGTCTTCTGATTTAGCTGGAATTACCGGAACTGACACTACCTTCTCTTCTAAAACAATTCTTACGCTGCTGCTTCTCTTTTGGTATGGATGAATTCTTCCCCTTGTTGACGGATGATATCTTTTTAAAGGCATCCCTTCTGAGATATCAATTCTCGCAATCTTCAAATTTGATTTATCAAGATTTGCATTATTAACTGCATTTGCAACCGCACTCTTTAACGCTTTTCTTAAATCATATGCTCCTTTTTTATCAATAACAGACAGCGCATCTTGCGCTTCAGGCAAGCTTAGATTTCTGATTGAATCAGCTACTAATCTCATCTTTCTAGGTGATGTTCTTACTTCTTTTATTCTTGCTATTACTTGCATAGACTCCCTCCGGTCGTAATACTACCAATAAATACCAATTTCCAATATCCAATCTTGGAATTCTTATTGGATAATTTGATATTTGAAATTTGATATTGGTATTTATTCATTATGTCTTGCTTATTTCCCTTGCTACCACTCTTCCGTGGGACCTAAATGTTCTTGTCGGAGAAAATTCTCCAAGACGATGTCCCACCATTCCCTCAACTACAAATACATTTATAAAGTTTCTTCCGTTATGAACTGAAAAATTATGACCTACAAAATCCGGCGGAATCTGACATGCTCTTGCCCATGTTTTAATAGCGGATTTATCTCCGGTATTTTTCTGAACCATAACTTTTTTCATTAATTTTGGATCGACAAATGGACCTTTTTTAGTTGATCTTGCCATATCGCTCCTTCCAGTCGAAATTAAAAATTATAGATAAGATCTTAAATCTTTTTTCGTTCTTTATTTTTGAGATTTGATTTTTCATTTTTTATTTATTTTTACCTCTCTTTTTAAGTATATATTTATTCGAATATTTCTTCGGATTTCTGGTTTTTCCAACCGCAGGCCGTCCTGCATATGTCTTTGGCGTACTCATGCCAATTCCGGATCTGCCTTCTCCTCCTCCATGCGGGTGGGATCTTGGATTCTGAGCAACTCCTCTAACAGTTGGTCTTATTCCCATTCTTCTTTTTCTTCCCGCTGTTGCAAAGAATTCATTCTTCCAATCAACATTAGAAATTGCTCCAACCGTTGCCATGCATTCTCCTCTGATTTTTCTTACTTCTCCTGAAGGAAGTTTTAAATGAACATATTCCCCTTCTCTTGCTTGAACTACTGCTCCTGTTCCGGCCCCCCTCGCAATTTTTCCGCCATGTCCCGGAGCAAGTTCAACATTATGAACTATTGTCCCAACAGGTAAAGTATTTAGGGGTAATGCATTCCCTGCTTTTACGTCTACGTTTTTACCAGCAATAATCTTATCGTCTATCTTTATATCCGAAGGCGCAATTATATATCTTTTTTCTCCATCCGCATAGTGAATAAGAGCAATGTCAGCTGTTCTATTTGGATCGTACTCAATAGAAACAACCCGGCCAACTGTCTCAAACTTATTTCTCTTGAAATCAATTTTCCTTATAAATCTTTTGTGTTCTCCGCCTTGATGTCTTACGACAACTTTTCCAGTATTATTTCTTCCTGAACTCTTTTTCCTGATGTTTAATAATTTACTCATATTTTATTTCTTTTCGTCTCCTCCTAATTCAAAAAGTCCGATTTTCTCACCTTTTTTAAGAGTTACAATTGCTTTTTTCACATCGCTTATTTTCTTTTCTGTTCTTCTGTTTCCGGTTCTTACTGTTTTTCCTTTTAAAATATTTGTTGAGATCCCAACTACGTTAACGCTGAATCTTTTCTCAATTTCTTTTTTTATATCGTTTTTATTAGCTGATTTTGAAACTCTGAATGAAAATTTACCGTTTCCGGCGTCAATCATAGATTTTTCTGTAATTAAAGGTGAAATTATATGACTCATTATTTACTGTCTCCTGCTAATACTTCTAAAGATTCTTTCATGAAAAATAAGTTTTTATATTTCAAAACTTCATATGTATTTAAAAGTGTTGCATTTAAAAGCTGGACATTTTCTATATTTCTTCCTGCTTTATAAACATTTTCTAAATCCGAGGGTTTTGCCGAAGTGACTAGAAGAACTCTGCTTTTTCCTTTCTTATCTGCTGTAATTTTTTTAATCATTTGAGACATTTCCTTTGTTTTTGGTGTTATTTTTGTAAGTCCTGAAAGAACTTTTATGTCTCCGTCTTTAGCTTTTAATGAAAGAGCTGAAAAGAGTGCTGCTTTTTTCATTTTCTTAGGCATTGAGAGAGAAAAATCATGAGGTCTTGGTCCATGAGCAACTCCTCCTTTAACAAAAATTGGGGCTCTTTTTCCTCCATGACGTGCATTTCCCGTACCTTTTTGTCTATAAATCTTCTTAGTGGAACCTGTGACCTCTCCACGTGTCTGAGAAGCTGCAGTTCCCAGTCTTTGATTAGCCAAATAAACCCTGACAGCCTGAGCCATTAAAGGTTTATTTATTTTTGCTCCAAAAACATCTTTAGGAAGAGTAGCTGTACCATGCTTTGCGCCTTTTGCATCAAACATAACAGCAGAAAGACCTGCTACTTTAACTGCCGATCGAACAG
>JBBTWB010000158.1:10300-13440 GCA_038078635.1 Patescibacteria group bacterium
TTTTTACTTGGCATCTTTATTTCCCTCCTTCTTAACTTCTGTCGAACTTTCGTCCTGGACGGCGGGCGCTTGTCCGTTCTCAGATGAATCGGAAACCGACCCTTCACCAGATTCTGTTTGTTCTTCAACGTCTGTAGGTTGGTTTCCGCTTAGCGAAGAGGAATCCGAACTCGAAGTTTTCTCTTCAACCGTCTGAGCGTCATCTGAAACGGATGAGCGACCGGCGGCCTCAGACTCATCGGTTGGCTTCCAGAGCGGAACAAATTTCTTATCTTCCCCTGTTTTTTTGATTACGAGAAGGCTATTGATTATTCCGGGAACCAAACCTTTTATCATGACTGTCTCGCTATCTACATCGACTACTTTAAGATTGGCAATAGTTACGTTGTCACTTCCCATGCGTCCTGCCATTCTCTTCCCCCTATAAACTCTGCCCGGAGTTGTTCCTTGTCCGATTGCTCCAGGGGCTCTATGTCTATCTGACTGTCCGTGAGTTTTTGGTCCTCCGTGAAAACCATGTCTTTTAACTACCCCTGCAAAACCTTTTCCTTTTGAAACTCCTGAAATATTCACTATGTCTCCGGCTTTTAAGACTTCTGTTGGATTAACGTCTGTTCCGACTTCAGGGAGAGCTTCATCCGTAAGAATTCTTACCTCTCTTAAAAATTTAGGGGCTCCGTCTCTTTTAGCCCCTTTTGCGTGTCCCAATTCTGCTTTGCTTGCTTTCTTTGTCTTACCAAAACCAAGCTGTATAGCTTGGTATTTGTCTTTGTCTGCAGTTTTTACTGAGACTACGGAAATCCCCTTAACGTCAATAAGGGTAACCGGAATTCTCATTCCGTTTTCTAAAAATCTCTGTGTCTGTTCTTTTTTTACACCAATTAAAGATTGCATATCTATTTTAGTTACGATATTAGATACTAGTCACTAGTAACTATTTTCTAGTATCTGGTTTTACAAACAAAAAAAGCGACCACATAGTGTCGCTAATTCAGGTAAGAATCAACTGAGAACAGATACTATGTAGCTACAATCACCTCCTGTGTTTGAAAAGCCATTTTGTACCTGTAATTATATCCGAGAGTGAGCCTAAATGCAAGGGGAATAACGACAATTTTCAATTCGCAATTTTCAATTTTCAATTGGTTTTATCGCGGCAATTATAGCACCCCACTTCGCGTGAAGCTACGAGGGGCAAGGAAAGGGGCTTTAAGTATGCTTCTTATATTGATCCAAAAATTGAGAAGGATTAAGAATTGATAAGTTTTTGTATTTATTAAGAATTAATAAGTCTTTATCGCCTGTTATTAGAAAATTACATGCTCCTACTACAGCTGTTTCTAAAATCACATTATCCGTTTTATCTCTGAGTCCAAAATCTTTTCCTTGAATAGAAACAAATTCTGATAAAGATTTAATATGAGAAATAGTTCCATTTGCCGCATATGCAGGAGTTTGAAAATCTATTGTCATTTTCTCTTTTAGTTCGTCCAGTATTGGCTGTGAGACAACAGAAATTAGATTTTTTCCTTCGATAAGGTGAGCTATTTGAGCTGGTTTTCCTGAAAAGTATAATGCAGATAGCCAAACATTCGTATCATTAACTATTCTTAGAGGGTTTTGCACGTCTGCCTTTCATTACTGCTTGAAGAATATCTTTCTCTGTAAGTTTTTTCTGCTTTGCATAAAAACGAAAAGGAGCTGCTAAGGTTTCCCAAGTTGCCTGTCCTCGTTGAAGAGAAAGAAATATTTTTACAGCAGAATTAACAAAATCAGAAGGCGTCTTAAAATCACCTTTCTTAACTTGAATATCTACCTCTTTTGCTAAATTATTAGGAAGTGAAATAGTTGTCTGCATAGAGATATTTTATCAGATTTCACCTTTTTATTAAAGCAGTAAATGGGCAATTATAGCAGAGTGTTTAGGGTTTACAATTCTTTTTTCCTAAAAATTCCGTGATTTCTGATAATGAAAAAGCCGACCACGAGAATTATCACCAGAACAAAAGCACCCAAAAGACTTTGGGTTGTTACTAATCTTTGATACACGGTGCCACCAAAATAATACCAAATAGCTTCAGGAATTTGGGCAATGAGTGTAGCCGCCAAGAATTTCTTATAGCTAATTTTGCTAAGTCCTGCAACATAACTTATAAAATCCATTACCGGACCCGTTGTTATTCTTATCCCCAGGAATGCCAGAAATTCAGTCCTGTGAGATAACTTATCTTCCCAAGCATGTAATTTTTTCAACGGAACAAACCTTGCCACAACAGGTTCTCTAAATTTTCTTGCAATATAAAAAGCTATTGTTACACCGATAATAACGGCTACTTCTCCATAAACAAAAGCCCAAAACCATCCGATAATCGGAATGAACGCAAAAGAAAGAATGCCACCGGGAAGAGGAGGAATAATAATTGATATTGTTCTCCAAACAATAATTATAAGAGGGATTGCGGGCGGATATTTTATAGCGAAATTAGTTATTTCTACTCTATAAGTAGTAACAAGCAATATTAAAACAAGAAAACTTACTACTGTAAGAATAAATGTCAGGAAACCTACAAACAGAGGCCTTCGCACAAAACAATTATAACAGGGTTACATGCGGATTTCGATGTTGACTCCGGCTGGGAGCTCTAGGTGACCTAATGAGTCCATGGTTTTTTCGGTGGGGGAAACTATGTCGATCAAACGTTTGTGGACTTTAATTTGAAAATGGTCTCTGGCGTTTTTATCTATGAATGGGGATTTATTTACTGCGTAGACTGATCTTTTAGTAGGCAAAGGTATTGGTCCCACGACTTTAGCTCCGGTTCTTATGGCCGTATCTAAAATCTGCTGACAAGATGCATCGATTACTCTTGCATCGTAGCTCTTTAAACGAACTCGAATTCTACCTTTTGGCATATACTAAAAAATCAAAGAACTTAGGCGATTACTTTTGTAACAACGCCTGCTCCTACTGTTTTCCCGCCTTCTCGGACGGCAAACCTAACTCCTTCTTCAAGAGCTACTGGAGCAATAAGTTTTACTGTCATTTTTGTTGAGTCTCCTGGCATAACCATCTCAACGCCTGATGGAAGCGTTGCTTCTCCAGTTACATCAGTTGTTCTGATATAAAATTGTGGTCTGTA
>JBBTWB010000159.1:0-4134 GCA_038078635.1 Patescibacteria group bacterium
CTTCAAAAATTTAGCGATTTTCTAAAAAGCAATTACGATATATAATACAGCTATGTTAGATATTAAATTAATCCGGGAAAATCCTGATAAAATTCAAAAAGCCGTAACCGACAAGGGAATTGAGATTGATATTGCTCATATTCTGGAAATTGATTCCAAATACCGCGAGCTATCTTTGAAAGTTCAGAATCTCCGAGAAGAAAGAAATAAAGCCGCCAAAGCTCAGAATATTGAAGAAGGCAAAAGGATTAAAGCTGAACTCGAGACCGGCGAGAAAGCTCTGCGTGCTGTTGAAGAAGAGTTAAATGAATGGCTCTCAAGGATTCCAAATCCTGCCAAGGAAGATGTAAAAGTAGGACGTGATGAAAGCGCAAATGAAGTTCTTAGAAAAAGCGGCGAGCCTACTAAATTTGATTTTACCCCAAAAGATCATTTGGTTCTTGGCGAAGCGCTTGACATAATTGATGTTGAGCGCGCAGCTAAAGTAAGCGGTGCCAGATTTTATTACTTGAAAAATGAAGGGGCTCTCCTTGAGTTTGCTCTTTTGCAGTTTGCTTTGGATACGCTGTTACCGGAAGGATTTATCCCGGTAATTCCGCCGGTCCTTATAAAAACTGAAGTAATGAAAAAACTAGGTTATATGGAAAATGGCGGGGATCAGGATATGTTTCATCTGGAAAAAGATGGTTTGACTCTGATTGGGACCGCAGAACATGCACTTGTTTCTATGCATATGGACGAAACTCTAGATCGAAAAGATTTGCCAAAAAGATATGTTGGATATTCCCCATCTTTTAGACGTGAAGCAGGATCATATGGAAAAGATACTAAAGGAATTTTAAGAGTTCATCAATTTGATAAAGTAGAGATGGTTTCTTTTGTTGTGAAAGGAGAGGATGATCGTGAGCATGACTTCCTTCTTTCTCTTGAAGAAAAATTATTTAAAGCACTAGGAATCCCATATCAGGTCGTAAAGATGTGTACAGGGGATTTAGGTTTTCCCGCTGCTAGAAAATATGATATTGAAGCTTGGATGCCTTCCCAGAACAAATATCGCGAGGTAACTTCCGTTTCAACTGTTACTGATTTTCAATCCCGCCGTCTTAATACTAAATACAGAACTGAAAATGGCACAGAATATGTCCAGATCCTAAACGGAACTGCTTTTTCTATGGCAAGACCAATTATTGCAATTTTAGAAAATTTTCAGAACGAGGATGGATCAGTTAATATTCCTGAGGCTTTAAAAAAATATATGGGTGGAATTGCTAAAATTGAGAAGAAAGATAAATAGCAAATTAGCCTCGATCCTGCTATAATTAGACACATGTTAGGAACCCTCGGCAAGATATTTGACTCCAATGATAAAGAAATAAGAAAGCTTGAGCCTCTTGTTTCTGAAATAAATTCTCTTGAAGAAAAAGTTAAGAAATTAAAGGATGCCGACTTTGCTAAAAAAACAAAAGAACTGAGAGAAAGAATAGGGAATGGTGAAAGCTTAGATTTAATCCTTCCTGAGGCATTTGCACTGTCCCGAGAGGCTGCATATAGAACAATTGGACAGCGCCACTATGATGTTCAATTGATGGCTGCAGCAAGTCTTTCTATGGGAAAGATTGCTGAGCAAAAAACAGGAGAGGGAAAAACTCTCTCAGCTGTGCCTGCACTATATCTCCATGCATTAACCGGTAAAAGCGTTCATTTAGTTACGGTAAATGATTATTTGGCAAGGAGAGATGCCGGATGGATGGGTCCTGTTTTTAAGCTTTTAGGCATGAGCGTGTCATCAATAATTAGTGAACAGTCTTTTATTTTTGACCATGAATTTACAAATAATGATGTTCATGATTTCCGGCTCCTTCATTTAAAACCGGTAAGCAGGAAAGAGGCCTACCTTGCAGATGTGGTTTACGGAATAAACTCTGAGTTTGGTTTTGATTATCTTAGAGACAACATGCAGCAAAATATAGAAAATGTAGTGCAACGCGGCTATTACTACGGCGTAGTAGATGAAGTTGACTCTGTCTTAATTGATGAAGCAAGAACTCCGCACATAATCTCCGCTCCCGACGAAACTCCTACGAATAAGTATTACGAATATGCAAAAGTGGTTGACAAGCTTTCTCCTGATATGGATTATAAAATTGATGAAAAATTGCATACAGCGCATCTTACAGAACATGGCCTTGGTAAGCTGGAAAAGATGTTTGGAATACAAAATATATACGAGTCAGATTTTGATACGGTTTATCATATAGAGGCTTCTCTGAAGGCCCGCACTCTCTTCCATAAAGAGAAAGATTATATAGTAAAAGACAACGAAGTAATTTTAGTAGATGAGTTTACGGGACGCCTTATGATCGGGCGTAGGTTATCAGAAGGACTTCATCAAGCAATTGAGGCAAAAGAAGGAGTGCCGATTCAGAGAGAATCAAAGACCTTAGCAACAGTTTCGCTTCAGAATTACTTCAGAATGTATGAAAGATTAGCCGGAATGACAGGAACTGCTGTGACTGAGGCTCAGGAATTCCACAAAATTTATAAGCTTGATGTAATCGTGATTCCTACAAATAAGAAAATAACAAGGGAAGACGTAAGTGATGCTGTTTATAAAACGGGAAGAGCAAAATTCTCAGCAGTAGTAGTTGAAATCGAAAAGGCTCACAAGAGCGGACAGCCTGTTTTAGTGGGTACAACTTCAATTGAAAAAAACGAAATATTATCAGAGCTTCTCCGGAGAAAAGGAATAAAACATGAGCTTCTTAATGCTAAAAACCACGTCCGGGAGGCTGAAATTATTGCAAAGGCAGGAGAAAAGGGAGCGGTGACTGTTGCAACCAATATGGCAGGACGGGGCGTTGATATTATCCTGGGGGGAGAAGCTCCTGTAAATGCGGACGGTACGGATAAAAAAGGAACAAAAGAGTGGGAGATCTGGCAAAAAAATCATGATGATGTTGTATCTCTGGGTGGTTTATACGTAATAGGAACTGAGAGACACGAATCCAGAAGAATTGACAATCAGTTAAGGGGTAGGTCGGGACGCCAGGGAGATCCGGGAAAATCCCGTTTCTTCGTAGCACTTGATGATGAAATCATGAGGCTTTTTGGTGGAGATAGCATAGCGGGCCTTATGACGCGCTTTAATATGCCTGAAGACGTTCCGCTTGAGCATTCTTTAGTTACGCGCGCTATTGAACAAGCTCAGGTTAAAGTAGAAGGATTTAATTTTGACAGGAGAAAGCAATTAGTTGAATATGATGATGTTTTAAATAAACAAAGAGAAATAATCTATAAAAAAAGAAGAGCAATTCTGGAGGCTGCAACTGACAGATCAAAGACTTCCAAAGATGAAATTCTTGCAAATATTCATAATTCTATTGCTCAGGTAGTTAGCTCGGCGGAGTTAGTTCCCTCGGATGTTTCCCCAATAGGCCAGATTGTCTCTGAGTTTTCAACAATAATTCCTTTTGACGAAGAGTCTCAAAGACAGCTTGCAAAACAAATTGAACAAACTCCCGAGCTAAATTCCAGGATTGATCTATTAACCGGTCTTGCTAACAATATGTATGAGCAAAGAGAAAAGCAGGTTGGAGAAAAAACCATGAGAGAGGTTGAGCATTTTGTAACTTTATCTGTAATAGATAATTTATGGATGGATCACCTAGACGTAGTTGATAATCTACGTGAGGGAATTGGACTCCGTGCCTATGGACAAAGAGATCCTTTAGTTGAGTATAAAAATGAAGCATTTAGAATGTTTGAAACTTTGATAAATGGAATTGACGACGAAATAGCTCATAGAATTTTTAAAGTTCAGGTAGCAGTGCCGGAACATGAACACATTCATGTTCATGAAGAGCCCGCAGGAGGAGATTTGGGAGCAGATGAAGCACCTAAGCGGCAGGTAGCGAGTAGCAAAGAGCAAATGGCGGATAGCAGGAAAGAAGCAGAATATAAGATAAACATCATTGATACGCCGGGCCATGTTGATTTTACGGTTGAGGTGGAAAGGTCTTTAAGGGTCTTGGACGGGGCAGTGGTTGTTTTTGATGGCGTGGCCGGGGTGGAGCCGCAGTCAGAAACGGTCTGGCGCCAAGCCGACAAATACAAGGTGCCGAGGATTTGCTTCAT
>JBBTWB010000160.1:0-6689 GCA_038078635.1 Patescibacteria group bacterium
TTTATCCATGAATGACAATTATAGCATTCCCTGTACCGTTTAAATCAATTAAACAACCCCATAGTTTGCATATTAGCCTTAAACGGATTATAATGCCAGCCATGGTAGAACCTGAAAGCCCAAGAGGCTTGCCCACGCATGAAGACCGGGCCAGTTTTGAGGCAAGGATTGAAGATTTTGATCAAGAATCTCAAAGATTAATATTGTACGCATATGACACTGCAAAGAATGCCCACAGACTTGGTTACAGAAGAAGCCAGGAAAGATATTTTGAGCATTCAAGAAGCGTTGCTCTAATCTTACTAGACGAATGTCACATAATAGATCCTGACCTAATCACTGCAGCTTTTTTGCACGATACAGTTGAAGATACGAGTATGTTTGGTTCTAGCAGAAAAGCCGGAAAGAAGATTGCATATTCATCCTGGACGGAAACAGCCAGATGGAGAATTTCCAGATCTTACAACCCAAGAGTCGCTGATCTGGTAATTGCGGTAACGACTCCAAAAGTAGAACTTATTGAAATTCCTACAGAGGAAGACGCTATGAGAAAACACGTCGAGATACTTTCCCAAAACCCAGACGCAATTCTTCTTAAAATGGCAGACAGACTTCATAACCTTAGAACCATGGGAAAAGACCTTCCAGAACAACAGGAGGAAAAAATAAAAGAAACAGAAGAAATATACTATCCGTTGTTTGATTCAATTCTTCAAACATTTCCAGAACCAGCCAGTTATCTATTAACACAGATTAAAGAACAAATCGTTAGACTCCGCGAAAAACTAGCAAATCCAGACCTTAGAGACAAACTGTTTACTGGTTTAAGTAAAGCCGAACTTCAGGTAATGTACTATCTGGTAAAAGGAATGAGCGATGATCAGGTCCGCATAGAATATGGAATGGACGTTGGGTATCTCAAGCAAACTAGGATACGTATCCAATCAGAACTTGGTACAAGAAACGATCTAGGGTCTTTTGTTAAAATTTTAGATTTAGGACTTATGAGAATGATGGATGTTGATCAAGGTTTTGATTTAGGCGGTTATTATTCTTTAAATCCAACAGAAACAGGAGTTCTCGAAACCCTAGCAGACCCTAGGAATTATAGTAAATCTGATGACCAGTTGGGACTTGAATTCACTGATGGACCTGAGGAATTTGAAAGAATCGTTGATGAATTAAAAAAGAAGCTAAACGCCTATAACCGGTTCCAGTTTGCAGGTGTACTTCATTATATTAGAGTTGAACAATTCGATGACGAGGACTGATGAAAATAGACCTCTCCATGCGTGGATGAGTGTGATAGTAAGTAAAATTTAGCTTCATTTAGCCTCAAAAATATAATAAATATGCATCCTATAGCGGGGGAGGAGCCTAAAAATAAATATCAGGTAAATACAGAGAGAAATGTGTACGAAGAAATAAACGAATTAATTAATTCGAATAAATACAGATAGAATAATTAACAGGAAAACAGGTCTTCTCTAGGAACCCAGCCTCCGTGGCGTCGTAAAAGTATTATTCTACGACATTATCAGTTACAGCTTCCTAGCGCCTAAGACCGGTAGATAAACTCTTTTTTGCTTATAGGGAGAGATCTGTAAGGCACTACATTCAATTTAAAGCAACGTTTTATAATTCTCCGGACGAATATATGCGAGTTATCTCTCAGTCAGTTTCTTCCAGCACTCTACTCATGAGAGAGTTATCCACATAAGTCGCGTTTAGCCTATCGTATCAAGCTAAACTATAGTTTTTAGCTTCAAAAGTTGTTGAATTAGCATTCGTATTTTTTTTATTATCAAATAGAAGATATTTATTTCCGTAAGAGAGAGCTACCCACCTCCGGGATCATTTCCCGAAAAGCAGCTAACAATCAATGCGTGCATGTTCTCCTATGAAGGACAGGATAATCTAGCACTGCAGGCTTGTGAAAAGTGTCGCAGAATTCCGTGAAATGTAGAGTTTGAAGCTAAATTTTGTCCGATAATATCCTATAATAATTTGATGAATAACTATATCACACTATATCATCCGCTACCTAATCAGACCATATCATTTGAGGCTATACTACCCCTCTCCTCTTCCCTACGCCAATCAATATAAATTTTATACACTTTTAGCTTCAATTTGTGTGTGAATTTTTATCCTCTAGATAGCAGGAATAGTGTTTGCAATCACGGTTTTGGGCTCTACTCCTTACCTACTTCCCTATTAGCTCGTATCTAATTGCTAATTGCTAGAATTATGTCCAGGAAGTGAAGAAAATTAAAACTAGAAATACGGCAAACGCAAACCAGACATACTCCCATAAAACTCCCTTAAATAATCTTTTTTCATACCAAACATGCGAAAGGCCCACAACTGTATAGAAAATATCTGTTAGAAAAAGCGCTATAACTAAAGGTTTGCTCGGCCAAAACCAAAGAATAAGCGATATCTCAACCAAACAAATACTCAATACTATTCCCCATACTATTTCCGTTTTGAATTTTTTATCCAAAGTATAAGTCCACAAAGAATGAACGATTAAAAGAAATGAGTAAATAAATACTAAAGGCAAAATTATGAAAAAGCTAAGCTGAGAACTAAAAACCGTATTTGTGAAAAAAGCGTAAATAAAAATGCTTAGCACAAATGATACTGTACGAGCACTTGATAAAAGCGCGATTGTTCTGATGGATGAGACAGTGAAAATATTTTGACTAAGGAATGCAGAGTAAATTCCTATTGCATAAAGAACTGTCAGAAAAAGCTGAATTAAAAGTCTTGGAGGGAGTGAAAAATAAAATAATCCAAATGCCAGAGTAAATAGAAACGGCAGTATAAAAACTTGGGGTGAAAAATTATTTTTTAAATCATTTTTAAGTGCCCAGTAAAGAAAAATGTTAGCCAGGAAGGATATGAAGAATACGACAAATAATCCCGACTTACCGCCCAGAAAATGTTCTGCCAGAAAAAGAGTTGCAGAGAGAACAACAACGCCTGCTGCAAACCTTTGTCTTTTTGTTAAAAAAGTTTTCTTTAAAAAAGAGGGTCGTTTTAATTTCATGAGTTTACAGAAATGTTTGAATAAACTTTCTGTACGTCGTCCATATCTTCAAGATCTGAAAGAAAAGTTATAATTTTGTCTTTTTGCTCCGGAGGTAAGCTCACAATACTAAAAGGTTTTCTTGATATTTCAGCTCCGGTGACATCAAAACCGGCGGAATTTAAAGCCTCCTTTATTTTAGATAAATCCGACACCTCGACATAAACAATAACTTCCTCCCCATTATCATAAACGTCCTCTGCCCCATTATCAGCTGCAACCATAAAAACATCATCTAAAGATTTACCGTTTTTATTAACCGTGATCTCTCCCACTTGCTTGAACAGATACCCTACTGCTCCAGGCTCTGCGAATCTTGCTCCGGACTTATTAAACAAACTTTTAACCTCAGCGGTGGTTCTATTTGGGTTATCGGTTGCTGCCTCTACCATAACAGAAACTCCCCCAGGCGCAAAACCTTCATATGTAACTTCCTGTAATTCCCTTTCCCCTTTTTCTTTTGCTCTGGTAATTGCGCGCTCAATATTATCTTTTGGCATATTGGCTCCTCTTGCCGTTTCAATTGCCAAACGGAGTCTTGGGTTTTGCTCAGGATCCCCTATTCCCCCGCCCTGTTTTACCGCGATTGTTATTGCGTTTCCAATTTTGGTGAAAGTTGCTCCGCGCTTCACATCTGCTGCGCCTTTTTGTCTTTTTATTGTTGACCACTTAGAGTGTCCGCTCATATATCTGGCTGTTAGCAAACTAGCGTTTTGGCGTTTAGTTAAATCATGGCTATAATTCTAGACGCTAGAGGCTACTTCCTAGATGCTAATTGTACAATGATATATTGACTTTTGCAAAAGGAAAATGTAAAATTTTTCAATTAAATCCCCTAATGAAACCAACTTCTAACCAAGCCATTCAGACCGCATTAACCGGAAATTGGGTGGAAGCAATTAAATTAAACAAATTACTTCTGGCGGAAAATCCTGATGATGCAGAAGCTCTCAACAGAATGGGACTGGCCTATACAATTCTTGGTAAAAACAAGTCTGCCCGCGATACATATCAAAAGGTTCTGGAAATTGATCCGCTTAACTCAATTGCTATTAAAAACTTAAGAAAAATAAAAACTGATGGCCCAAAAGACAGCGAAGAAACTGTCATAATTCTGGTCAATAATATTTTCCTTGAGGAAACCGGAAAAACGAAAGTAGTTGATTTGGTAAACCTTGCTCAGCCTCAAGTTCTTACTACCCTACGTACAGGACAATTATTAGATTTAGCCGCCAAAAGACTAAAAATATTTATTTCTCTTGGAAAAGATTATATAGGCGTTTTACCTGATGACATTGGAAAAAGATTAATAAAATTTATAAAAGGCGGAAATAAATATGAGGCTTTTGTTAAGTCTGCGACTCAGCAGAATGTAACAATATTTATAAAGGAGATTAAAAGAGCTGCTAAATTTAAGGATCAACCATCTTTTATTTATATAGTAGAAAAGAAATTGAGCATAAAGAAAGGTGGTAAGGGAAAAATTTCCAGGGAGAAAGACTACGAGGAAGACTCCTTATCCGATGAGGAATAATAAATCACCCGTCCTTTTGCCATTTCTTTTTTAACATGATGCATTTCATGTTTTTTATTCTCCCGTTTAAAGGAAATAAATGCCCAAACAACAGAAATTATCCCGATAACTGCGATCAACCAAAATATCATTGCTCTAAAAGATTTTGCCTGTCCTTCCCTATCACTATAATAATATCAGAAATCGAACCTATGTCTTTATTCTCAGGCTTCAAATCAAGAACTTTGGAAAGTTTTTTAAGCGTGTAACTATCATCCCTATAATATATTCTTGATTTTTCTTCAGGATTTTGAGAGGTATTAACGAGAACTACATTACCCCCGATATTACTAATGTATTTTGCGAGACTATTCCCAAGTCCGGGAACATCTGCAGAGTTTGTTATCTGAACCGTTACTTTCTCTTCAGATATTTTAGGGTCGATAAACAAACTTCCGGCATAAACCGATAATTTCTTACTGTCTCCCGCGTCAACAGTTTTGCTATTTATCTTATCTTTAGAAACGCTGCCGGAATACATACTAAGCCTTATCAGATCAAATACTGTAAGGTTTGTCTTTATATTGCTCATTCTGAAGAATGCTTTTATGAAATATGATTTAACTGAAGAATTGAAGTCTGAATCTACATTTATATGGGCATCTATTGGAACGTAGTCTTTTTTCAATGAGCTTGTTTTGGAAACATTATTAATCACAAGTTTTACAAGGGTTCCGTCTTGAGGGGAAACAGAAATCAGGTCAATATGTTTATCTGAAACAAAAGCTACAGTAAGGCGGTTTTTACCATCAAATTTACTGCTTCTGGCCAGATCTATAACCTTAAAGACAACAGATACAACGATAATCAGAAAAACTAATAAGCCGAAATAGACGGCTAAACTTAAACTCTTGTTGTTATCTTTTTTTCCAGCTTTCATTACCAATCCTTTTTCTTCTTGGAGACTATCTCAGGCATCACATAAGTTGGGGCACTTGAGAAAGAGTTTTTTGCTTCTTTATCTTTTTTTGCCTTTTTCTTTTCTCCTTTGTAAAATCCACCAAATCCCGGCATAAAATCACCTCCTCTAGAAAATGTTAACGATCCACCAGCTTGGTGGAGAGTTTTACACTTTCTTGAGTCCGCCGCTAAAGTGCTCCGTGAGCCGCGCTACGAATAGTAGGTAAGGCAAACGGTAAACTTAGGCGGACCCCACCATATTATTATTGTTTTTTATCTCAAACTTTTCAAGCAAATCTTTTAGCTCAATTGGTAATTCACTCTTAAATTCAACTCTCTCTCCGCTTTTTGGATCTAGAAAAGAGATCTCTTCCGCATGAAGAAAAACGCGCGGCAATACTTTTCTGTCCGCCCTTGCGGTTTTTCTTCCGGAATATAAAGGGTCTGCAAAAATCGGGTGGTTTATATATTTTAAGTGAACTCTTATCTGATGAGTCCTACCGGTTTCTGGATGTAAACGAACCAGAGATAATTCTTCATTGGTAATTGGTAATTGGAAATTGGAAATTACTTCGTAAGAAGTGCTTGCTTCTCTGCCCCCGGACAAAACCCCAAATCTTTTTCTGTTCCATGGAAGTCTTCCTACCGGAACATTAATTTGCCCTTTAAGCGGAGTGATTATTCCATGAGCGAGGGCAATATAGGTCTTGCTCACTTTCCTTTCCTTAAATTGGGCCTGGAGTGTCCTGAATGCATTAGCATTTTTAGCAACTATCAAAACTCCAGACGTCTCCTTATCAAGCCTATGTACTATCCCCGCTCTATTTATAAATTCTACATCTTCCGTATTCCTATCCATCCTGTCCTCTTTTTCAATTAAATCCTGGAGTGTCAGCTCATTAGACGTAGTGTCGGATTTATTAACAGTGACGCCTGACCTCTTATCGATAATCATGAAATCCGGATTCTCAAAAATAATCGTTAGCTTATCTTCCACTCCCGATCCTTCCCATCATTTCCTGCTTAAAAAGTAAAATAATACCAACTATAAGCATACCTGTAAGGACTATATTTTCTCTGTGATTTATAAAGTAATAGCTTCCCGGATTGTCAATTGCATTA
>JBBTWB010000160.1:6699-8435 GCA_038078635.1 Patescibacteria group bacterium
GAATGATTAGAGAAAAGAAAATCAAAAACAACATACTGGTTGTTCCATCTTTTATCTCGAGCGTTCCGATTTTTGGATAAAAATATATATTTGCTGAAAAAAGCATTACCAGATACATTACTAAGGAAACAATCCCGCCCGTTGTAACATTTTGAGAAAGGAGAAAATAACCAACTAAGCCAAAAGGCAGAGAAAAAAGAAAAGATAAAGAGAAAAAGTCAAAAACTCTGCCTATCGGAAACCTTCTGGATCTTGCATAGAAAAAAAGTGCAATTGCTCCTCCCAAAATTCCGCCAACCAGAGACAGTCCCGGAAAATATGGAAAGAGGAGAAAACCTAACGGACTTAAAAAAATATGGAGAGGGTTTAGTATTACGTAAAAGAATCTTGCGGATAAAAGTGCGATCAAAGAGCAAATTATAGCCGCGTTAAAGATTTGCTCAACGGAAATATTTTTCTTAATAAAAACGTAATCATCATTAGACAAATGATAAAGTCTAAAAAGAAAAAGAACTAAACATAGTATTAAAACGAAAATAATAAATTGCATTTTATTTAAATTTTACAAATCTCAAAATAGCAATTAGAATAAGAACAACTCCTATTAAGGTGATCACTTGCCCTACTCCGATTGCGTCTGCTAAAACACCCACTCCTAAAACAGGCAGTATAGATATTCCACCAACTAAAGTATTTAGAAGTCCATAGATTTTACCTCTTTGTTCATCTGTGGTCTCTTCCTGTAAAATTGTGTTTGAAGGAACAAAAACAAGCGAAAACGCAAAGCCTATTATAACAGCTAATATTAGCATTATATGAACAACATTTATGTGCAATGTGTCAGGCAATGTTTGTGACACTATTTCACCATACGGAAAAACTAATACCACCAAACCTGTTATCAAAAGTCCTATTTTTGTTAACATTTGTTTTGATTTTTGGTGTAAAAAATTTCCAATCACAACAGCACCTATCGCCATACCGATAACTGCAGGAGTTACAAAAAGAATCGGAAACTTTTCAACCTGGACGTGAAGAATATTAGTTGCATAACCGGGTCCTATTACAGCAATTACCAAAATTAATGTCTGTAGAAGAGTTATTAGAAAAAGCGAGTGATAGAGATTTTTATTTTTTGCCAAAACAAATAGCACTTCCCTAACCTCCTGCAATACGTTTATTTTTTCTTTTTTTAAGCCGTTTTTGGAAAGTTTTAATTTTATTAAGAATGCAAACAGTGAGGAAATTGCAAAAAGAATAGTTATCAAGGTAAGTACTTTAGTCTCCCCTAGTATTAAAATGAGAGGTCCTGAAAACGCATAGGCTACAATTATGGACCCGAAAATCCCCATACTGAAAAGCGCATTAGCGGATAAAAGTAATTCTTTTTTGACTAGATTCGGAATAATAGGGGTTTCTGCGGGAACAAAAAATTGCGTAATTAAAGACACCAAAAAACTAAATAGATAAACCAAAAAGAGTATGTGGGAAACAAAAATTAAAGGAACCACCGCTAAAGCACGAAGCGCATTTGTCCAAACCAAAACATTTTTCTTATTCCATTTATCAACATATGCTCCCGCTAAAATTCCGAATAAAATTGAAGGTAGAGTAAAAGACAAAACGACACCTGCTACTGCCAGATTTGACTTCGAAAGATTGAAAACAACAATTAGAAGAATGAAATTTAGAAGATTCATTGCAAATTGGGAGAAAAATTCGGAGATTAGAAGAAA
>JBBTWB010000160.1:8535-10110 GCA_038078635.1 Patescibacteria group bacterium
TTATCCCCTGCCTTGATAAATAACGGTACCCGTGTTTTTAAGCCATTGGAAAGAGTTGCATCTTTATATATATTTGATGCTGAATTCCCTTTAACTCCAGGGTCTGCTTCTGAAACAATAAAATCCATTTTTGGAGGCAAATTTAGCGCGAGAGCTTCTTTTTCCAAAAATGAAACATTATAATTTTCTCCTTCTTTGAGATACATGAGGTCATTTCCAATTAAAGTTAACGGAACTGATATTTGTTCAAATGAGTTGGGATCCATAAAATATGCCTGCTCACTATCTTTATACAAATATTGAACGTCTCTTTTGAAAACCTGAACATTGTTTACGCGAGCTCCGTTTGTAAATCCTTTTTCAGTGGTAGAGCCTTGTCTTATATTCTTAACTTTAACTTTTATATTTGCTGAACCTCTTCCCATTTTAATATGTTCGTAAGAGAGAACGAGAAATAAATTTCCGCTCTCTTCGAAAATTGTTCCGGCTCTAAGTTCAGTTACGCTAATCATTTCCGCTTTACACGAATCAATCCTGATCCCACAATTGATTCAACTCCCCTCTTTTCAATTTCATCTAAAAATATATTTGCTCCAATTGAATCTGATGCTATATGCCCGGCGTTTATGACATTAACATGAAGTTTTTTCAGCTCTTTTAAACCCTCCTCGGGAACGTGCATGTCAACCAAAGTCCCAACTCCAGCTTTTGCAAGTTCCATATAAACTTCTTTTGAAGGATTTGTGCCGCCGGTAAAAAATATCGCAACTTTTCCGGATCTGCTTTTTGGTCCTCCTGAAACAATTTCCGGACCATTTTTACCCTTCGTTGCTTCAATATACTCAGGAAGTTCCATCAGATAATCAATTATCTCGCCCACAGTATCGAATTTTTTCTTTGACAAATAATTTTTCATAAATTGATCTCCGATGTTATCCCAAACCGTGTGAAGATTCATTAGCGGTATCTCTAAAAGCCTTGCGGTGTCAACTATCTGATTATGATTACTCGGGTGAATTTTTCTCTTAATATCCTCGCTTCTCTCATGCATTAGAGCATCCATTACGTTGATTGGAACTCCTATCCGTGCTCCTTCATTTACTTGAAGATCCATTACGTCATGAAGGGCAGCCAGGGAGATTCCAATTGGATGGTGCCCTACTACTGCGTCAATTTTAGCTCCTTTTTGATTAAGCCTGTCAGCGAGCAAAACCTCCGTAGCGTCAGCATCAATTCCAACCAGAATTTTCTTAACTTGGGTCTTAGGATTTCCGTACAAAATCCTCGTATCTGAATACGGATTTACCAGAGAATCATTATCAAAATATTTTTTTGCCTTTAAAGGAGCCTCATCATATTCTTTTTTAATTCTTTTAAGGATTAGATCTACCCCGGCTTTGCCGCGTGGATCTGCCTTTATGCCCATATTGATTGATAAATCAAAGATTTCTTGAAGTGTCATAATGGAAAGTATATAATAACTGAAGCTAAAAATCTAGCCGGGGCAAGTGGCGGAATGGTATACGCGGTAGTCTCAAAAACTACTAGTCGCAAGGCTGTGTGGGTTCGACTCCC
>JBBTWB010000161.1:0-1739 GCA_038078635.1 Patescibacteria group bacterium
ATATATATGCGGTGGAAAGCGGACTGTCTTCCGACCCGATCATGAACTGGCAGATTAAAGAGTTGGAACCCCGTCAGATTGTTTCTTTTTCCGATGCCCACTCGGGCGCCAAACTTGGTCGTGAGGCAACTGTTTTTGTTCCAGCAATAGTAACTACTGAAGGCCCCACCTTTTTAACTGCATTTATTACAACAGACTCTTCATTAAGAACTCTGACCTTGGAATTTAAAATTGTTGCGCCCTCTTTCGGAGTAATATTGAGGGAAAACTTGTCTGAAATATAGAAAAAGCCAACTAAAAGAAGAATTAAAATTATTGACAATATAATTAGTCTTTTCATGGGAACTTATTTTACTAATTCTAATACTGCTTTTTCAAGCTGTGTATCTATATCGGGAGTTTTAGGATCCAGGGAAACGCTTATGTCAGGAGTCAAACCCTTTCCGTTAACCCATGTTTCATTTGGCGTTAGCCATTTTGCAATCGTAACATGAAGTCCTGCTCCACCTCCCAAGTCTTCTGCCTGCTGAACTGTTCCTTTTCCAAAAGATGTTTCTCCAATCAGTTTCGCACGGTCATTATCTCTAAGCGCTCCTGCTACAATTTCCGACGCTGAGGCCGATCCCTTATTAATTAATAATATCATTGGAATATCCTGCAAAAGTCCGCGTCTGTTTGTTCTAAGAGTAGTTCGTCCCCCTTTATCATCTTCCAAAACTACAGTTGCTCCTTCTTTTAAGAATTCTGAAGCTACAAATACGGCGTCGCTCAAATATCCGCCGGGATTATTTCTTAAATCAAAAACAATACCTTTTACGCTCCCAGTTTTATTTACATCAAGACTTAACTGATTAGCGGCTGTCAGCCATTCGGAATTCGAATTATCTCCAAATTGAGAAAGACGGATGTATGCAACAAATTCATTATCATATTTTTTATCAAGCTTTATCGCATCAACATCTTTAACTTGTCTTACCCAAGCCTCAACGCTTTTCACCGTAATAACGTCACGGACAATTTTTATATCTTTTGAATTATTCTTATCCTTACTTGCAACGGTGAGCGTAACTGGAGTTCCTTTCGGCCCTCTTATTTTTTCAACCGCCTGAGAAAGTGTCCAGCTTGCTGTAGAAGTGCCGTCCACTGCAAGAATTGCATCTCCTGCTTTTATACCCGCTTTTTGAGCAGGGCTTCCGGCTAAAGGAGCGATAACAATTATTTGTTTGTCTTTTGTACCAAGCTCTGCTCCGATTCCCTGAAATTGTCCGGCCAGACCCTGTTTAAAATTATCATTTTGAATAGGAGGGAGATAAACTGTGAATGGATCATCTAAGCTTCCTACCATACCCGTAATGGCGCCATTTAGCATTTTTTGCGGGTCTAACTTTGTTTTATCATAATAATCTGATGAAAGTTTTTCCCAAACAGTCCAAAACTGAGTAAAGTTTACGCTTGATAATTCAGGAGGAGGTTCACGGCTTATAACGGAAACTTTCGGGTGAAAATTCTTCCAATCATAATTTATTTTATTTACTCCGAAATAATAACCGACGAGAAGCGAGATGATAATTATAAGTACAAGCTGAATTTTTGGAGATCTCCGCATAAAGAACTATTATATTACAAATCCCGTAACTTTTCCTGAATAAAAAATAGCCGGGATTTGTTTAGAAATTAGATGCGAGAGGGGTGGTGCGAGAGGAAGGGATCCCGGCAGCGCGGAATCAGTGAGTCGTGAA
>JBBTWB010000162.1:0-7215 GCA_038078635.1 Patescibacteria group bacterium
TGATGTTTTAGGATTAAATAAAATAAAAAAACATTTAATGCTCCAAAAACAAAAATAAAATACAGAAAGATATAAATT
Organism: Patescibacteria group bacterium; assembly: GCA_038078635.1. Classification (GTDB taxonomy): domain Bacteria; phylum Patescibacteriota; class Microgenomatia; order Levybacterales; family UBA12049; genus 2-01-FULL-39-10-A. The sequence goes on from JBBTWB010000162.1 coordinate 79, forward strand.
AATTCATATTCAATAATTCTTGGTATATTATGGTGAGTTACGTATATTTGCCTGGCAAGTTCCATATGGGAAAGACCGATATTTAACTGAGAAACAAAATTCTCAACTCTCCAAAAACCTACGTAATATAATCCGCTTGCTCCTTTATTAACAGGAAGATATATGAAAAGAGCTATTAAAATAGTTAATATTGGTAGAAATAATTTTTTATAATCTTTTCTTATTAAGAAATACAAAAATACAAAAAATAAACCAAAGAAAACAGCAAATCCGTTATAAATCTTAAAACCTACAAGACTTGCGAAGATAACTGCTAATAAAACTCCGAGATAATTGCTTTTGTTCTTGATCCAAATGCAAAACATTCCCAGTCCGGAAAGAGTAATAAATACAGCAAAAGCCCTCGGCGGACTAAACCAAAGGTTGGTAGCATCATACAAAAAAGGAGTACTAAAATTAAGCCCCATACCTGCAAGGAAAGACAAAATATAAGTAGCATCTCCTGCAAAGAAAATAAAAAGAAGTAAAAAAAATGTAAATACTCTTCCTAATTTCAGCACTTTTGCAAATACTATTGCCGAGAGACCAATCAGGACAGAAATCAATAACACCATATGCTGATAAACGGTAACGATTAAAGGGAGGTGAAATACTCTTACTAAATCTGCATCTACAAGATTAGATAGATAATGATAGTTATATACAATCACTCCGGTCATTGCCGGTTCATAGGGAGGGAAGTTTTTTACAAGTGAATCCGTCAATCCGATATGGTATAAACTATCAGGTAATCCGCAGCAAAAATATAATCCCTGGTCAATTTTTATTCCGTTTAGAAATGTGAAAAGCAGCTGAACCAGTACGCCAATAATCAGAATGATTATCACCGGAAGATCTTTTTTTGTAAAATTAAGTTTGGGAATTTTCGGCTTGTCAATCAAACTTATTTTTACCCAAAAAATAAGAAAAAACAATAAATATACGTAGGATAAGTTCCTAAATCCGAAATTTCCAAAAATAAATCCTTGAAATCCCCAAAGTGTTATTCCAACAGTGAGTGAAAAAACAAAATTGGTTAAAAAATCAAATTTGAATCTTTTTAAGAGCACACTTCCCGGAACATAAAATGCTAAGAATACAGCAAGAATAAAAAATACAGAATTAAAATAATAACCGGGGTCCAAGAAAGTATTTATCATTTTCCTTCAACAATGAGAATTTCATTGGTTCCATTAAGGAGGTAAATTTTTTTCAAAATCTTATATTTTGCATCATTTGGAAAATCATTTTGGGAGCTTATGAAAAGTGTTGTGGAGTCACTATTTTCCCAGTCTTTTTGCGTTACGGGCTTGAAATCATATTTATCAAAATTGTGTCCGCGCTTCTGATAATCTTTAGGTGGATATTTAAGATTGTACAGAAAGAAGATGTAGGATTGGTCTAGCGGTGACTCATTTGAAACAATGATTTTACTGTATTTGGGATAAAGTGATTTTACTTCAGGAATAATTTGATTATATCCATATTGCCATGCTTGAGAACTGAAGTAGCTATATTGAACAAAATATTGATTAAGATAATAAACGAAATTAAATAATACTAATGTCATGAAAGCTCCGTAAACAGGATATCTAATGTATTTCTTCCATTTCAAACTATATGAGTAAGCGCTAATAACTCCTAACGCGGTTAATATCTGAAAAGTGGGAAGAAAATTCATAGTTCTGCCGGCATTTGGCACATCCCATGTAAGAGAAGCGGGAACCGGCACAATTAACATCCAGAGAATAAGAAGTGCTTTAATCTTTCTATCAAATCTTCCGGATAAGAGAACAAACAGACCAAGAAGAAGAAATGGAAGTTCTATTAAATATAAATGTCCCATTCCCGGCGGCTGATGCCTTCCAATCATATCTCCCTTTATAAATAAATAATTTATATCGAAATGGGATATATAGTTTCCAAATATATCTTTTACATATACTATTCTTCTGTTATCAAAAATATATCCAATGATATCTTTATTTTGTTTATTAACCAGGTTCCTCTCCGGGTAATTTTTTGTATTCAAAACTCCAATCGGATTATTTAAAAAGCTTGCGCTTCTTGCTCTGGTAAATGAATTAGGGTTTGTAACAGTATATAAAGCAATAGGTAAAGCTAAAAATACACCGACTAAAAACGCTGAAATTAAGTATTTTCTGGGAATTTTCAGAAGTTCCTTGCCAAAAATAATTAACAAAATAATACTAAGAAGCGGAACAAAAAGTTTTTCATTTTGATAACTATATAAAGATATTGCGCCGGCAGCTGCCGATAAAGACAAATACCACGGTTTTTTTAGTCCCTTTAAGAAAAATAAAATCATCAGGAGATTAAACTCAAGGCCTACCATTCCTTCATGAGCAAATCTTGAAAACTGGATTGACCATGGGGAAATAGCCAGCAAAAAAGCACTCAAAAGAGCAAGATCCCAGCGCTTGAACATCTCCTTAACCAGAAGGTAAGCAGTCAGTACCGTAAAAATTCCAAAAATAGCGTTAGGCAATCTCACTGCAAGATCGGTTAAACCTAAAACTGCAATAAACGGTAAATCTAAATAAGCATAAAGCGCAGGCTTGTAATCGTTAAATGACCTTACTACAAGAGGCATAAGCTTTCCGTACTCATCTCTTCCTGTCATCAGAATAGAATACGAATTATAACCCCATGATGCTTCATCCCAATCAAGAGAAGGCGGAACACTATTAAGATGCCACAAACGTAAAATGGCGGCAATCAAAACGATAAATGACAATATAAATACTATTTTTTTATTTGTAAGTTTCATATGCAATAAAGGCCGGCTTTCCATCCATTAAATAAAAAGTTTTAACAATTTTTGCATTGATTGTAAGATTTCTTGGAACATCTAAATAAAGAGTGTTTGCACTAAGCTTATTAAGATTAATATCATTTTCAAATTTATATTTATCAAAAGATCTTACATGCACAAAGCCAAAAACTTCCCGCTCGATTTTTGCCTCTTTCCTAAATTCTTTTGGATCAAATTTTCCATATGTAAGAAAATAAATATAAGGCCTGCCCAATGCTTCAGTAATCACGATTTTGTCAAATTTATGCTTTTCATCCTGAATATATGAAACAGCCTCTCTGTAGGGATATTGCCATTCTGAAGAATATTCCCTTGCGTAATGAGTCATATATCCATGATAGAAATAATAGAAATTCAAAAATAAAGCTATTAAAAACAATACTTTTACTACTTTTCTATATTTTTTAAAATAGAACAAAAATGTTATAAATCCATATGCAGTAATTATTTGAAGAGTTGGAATAACCGTTTCAATTCTTAGCGCATGGGGAGTTTCTCTTGCAGTTGCGGCAGGTATAATTCCCAAAAGTAGCCAAACAGGTAAAAGCCAGTAATATCCTTTCTTTTTTCTAAACAGAATATAAAGTCCCACCAGAAGAAACGGCAAATCCCAAAGATACATTTGTCCTGTGTCTTGGGTAGAAAACCGCGGGTTTCCATCCCCTGTTATAAATAAAAATCCGGGATTTAAATTATCAAAATAATGTTTTAGGAATTCTCTGCCGTAAGCAATTCTTCTGTTATGAATTACTTTTGACCAGAAAACGCCATGGTCATTTGCTATTTCCTGATTAGTAGTTTTTACAATATTTATATCACTAAAAATATTTACTTCCTGATATCTTAATTTTGCTTGAGGAGAAAAAAGGAATGGGACCAGAGGCAGAACCAGAATAAATCCAACAAGGAGAGAAACTAAGACCTGTTTTTTTGCGGCAAAAAGATTTTTACGGAACATAAATGCTATAAATAAAACAATAAGAGGGACAAAAATTCTTGCAGTATTAAAAGTATAAAAAGAGGCAGCGAAAGAAGCTGCAGAAAAAATGAGTAGCCAAATATTTTTATTTACCGCTCTTAAAAAGAAATATATTCCCAAGATAATAAAAAACGTAGAAACATTAGCCTCGAATGCACCTCTAGAGAGCATAATATGCCATGGAGAAATTGCTAAGAAAAAGCTTGCCATAAGAGCCGTTGATTCAATTTTTGGCTCGGTCTTGTTCTTGAAAAAAACTTCCTTAACCAAGAAATAAACTAACAGTACTGTGAGTACGCCGAAAAAAGCACTGGGAAATCTGGTTCCAAATGCGTCCAGTCCAAATATCTTAATAGGCAAAACGCCTAGATATGCATACAAAGGAGGTTTATAATCTCCGTACGACTCAAGGTAAGAGACAGGAAGCTTACCAAACTCATCTTTTCCGTCGATTCCTAAAGAATACGAATTGTATGCCCATGCAGCTTCATCCCAGTTTAAACCCGGCGGATTAATTCCGAGCTGGTAAAACCGCAGAAATGCAGCAACGGTAATTATTATTAAAAGGAATAATTTTGAATTAATATATTTTCTCATTTCAAAGTTCCTACAATAAATACGACTTCATTATTATGATTTTTAATTTCTTTTACAACTTCTAAATTGTTCTTTTGTAAGTTATACTCAACCGGAGAAAGAGCTACGAGCGCATTTGAGGTATTCGCAAACTTCTTAAGATCCTGATCTCCAAGTTCCTTGCCATTCATGTCCCAGCTTGTTCCACCAAAAAGATATTTATCAAACCCTTTTTTGCTTCCACCAGCTTGAAATTTTGCGGGATCATAATTTTTATAAAACAGAAAATAAATATATGGCTGCCAATAGTGTCCTGAGATTACAATTTTATCGTAAGGTTTTTCATTTTCAAAGACATACTCCGTTAATTGCTTATATCCATCCCCCCACTCACTGCTTGTTAAATTGGCATTTGGACCATAATATGAAAAAACATATCTGACAAAAAAGAAAAGTATGATTATGACTAATGCTCCGGAAAAAAATATTCTTAGATTTTTTCTTAAATGCACAAAAATCATGAAAAATCCCAAGGCTTGCACCAACTGCGGCATAGGCAACATGTTTAGACTTCTTAGGGCGTGCGGGGCAGGAACAGACAAGGCAGCAGGAATTGGAGCAATTAAAAGCCATGTGATAATTATCCATCTGCTTTTTCTTTCAAGCTTTGACAATACAAACAAACCAGGCAATATGAGAATAATACTATATAGATACATTACGCCTACTCCTTTAACTCCGTGCCGCCCATTACCATCTCCCTGAAAAAACAAGTAGCTTGCTGAATAATGTGAAAGATATCCACGGATAACTTCCTGCGCATATGCAACACGCCTATTAAAAACAATTTTTCCAACTATCCCTTGAAAATTTTGTTGATTAGATATAAACCTTGCTGTTTGAGCTGTTGAATTATCAACTACATTGACCTGCCTGGCACGGATCAATCCTTGTTTAGAAAACATGATAGGAGCAAAAGGAACAGTAATTATTAGAAAAATCAAACCGGCAATAACTGTATTTTTCAAATTGACTTTGGCAAATAATACTTTCCGGTAAACAATTAAAAATAACAGGATTAAAAGCGGAACAAAAATCCAAATACTTCTATAAAAGTAGATGCTAACTGCAAAAATTGCCGAAGATAAATAAATATTGAGAGGTCTTTCCCGTCTAATAAATCTAAACAAAAAAAGGGACCCTAGAACAATAAAAAACAATCCTGTATTTGCCTCAAAGCCAGTTCTTGAAAATTGAGTATGCCATGGAGAAATACTCAAAAAAAATGACGTCAAAAGTGCTAAGTAATCAGAGCCTATCCAAAATCCTGAGGTAAGGGAGATGACAGGTTTACCAAGCAATTCTTTGATCAAGAAAAATGTAATTAAAACGGTTAAAGTTCCTAAAAATGCGGAAGTAAAACGGGCTGAAAACTCATTTAGGCCGAAGAACTTAACAGGAAAGGCACTCAGATAGATATTGGCAGGAGTTTTATAGTCTTCAAAAGCTCTAAAAAGTAACGGATGCGGGGTACCAAATTCATCTTTTCCCGTATTTGCTATTGAATAAGCGTTGTAGGCTGAAGAAACCTCGTCCCAATACAAAGATACGGGGTAATCTGTTACCCGGTAGAACCTGAGAATTCCAGCAAACAATACTATGAGGAATAAAATTAAATAGACTTTATTTGTAGTTATGGAGGCAAGCATTTTAATTACTCACTCTGTATTTTAAAAGAGTATAGAGTGCAATAGAACCATCATGGAAAGTCCTCAGCTTCTTTCCCTCATTGTAGTCTCTGGGAACAGTAGTGATAGGAATTTCCAAAATCTTATAGCCTCTTTTGAGAAGCTTGGCGGTTATTTCAGGTTCAAAATCAAATCTTCTTGAATTAAGCTTCATACCCTTCAATGCATTTCTGGGGAATAACTTATAGCATGTCTCCATGTCGGTAATCCAGCTCCCATATAAAACACTTGTTGTAAGGCTCAAAAATCTATTCCCAAGATAATGAAGTAAGAATCTTGCTTTTTTTTCTTCTTTTTTTAAGTGGGGAAGCCTTTTAAGTCTGGTACCATAAACTACTTTTACTTTGCCTTGGAGTATTGGTTCCAGAAGCGTAGGGATATATTTCGGATCATATTCTAAATCTGCATCCTGAATAATAATATAATCTCCTGTTGCATTTTCTATGCCTGTTTTTACCGCAGCTCCTTTACCTTTATTTTTCTCATGAATAATTAATTTTACTTTATTTTTATCGATTCTTGAAACTGTTTTGTCCGTCGATCCGTCATCAACGACAATTATTTCCTTAATAACTCCGGGAATTTTTACATTAGTTACTGCATCTATTATTTCAGAGACTGTCTTTTCTTCATTAAAAACAGGAATAATTATTGATAATTTCATTCTAAACTTTGTATCACTTGCCGGTCAGTGAGAATAAATTGCTTGTGAGATATAATTCTAGACCTTATAATTTTTGGAAGCAATATTAAGGCCTTAAAAAAACCCGCTAGCAATAGATAATCCCCGCCAATGAGAGAAGTTATAAAATGAAAGGGAAACCATAAAATATTTTTTATTAAATTACCAAAATCAGAATTTTTCCAGGTAAAAATAAATTGATTTCTATAAACAACCTTCTTTACATTGTTTGTCTTATACTTTTCTTTGATTACTCCCTCATCATGCTCGTGACGGA
>JBBTWB010000163.1:0-1974 GCA_038078635.1 Patescibacteria group bacterium
GTACAAGAATCATCCTCCAAGTACTGCGGGGCAAGTAGTCCAGCAACATCAAGCAGCCGTAGAAACGGCGTTTCCGCAACAAGTGAAAAGTGATTAAGGCACTGTGGCTCCCATGGGGGAGTAATTGGGGATAAGGTAATCTTCGAAGTTGTTTGGACAAATTTGCGTCCAAACCCCTCCGAGATTCTCTCATCTCTTTACAACACAGTGCCCTTATCATGCCCAAAAATCAGGACTCCTTTATTTCAGAACACTCAGAAAACTCAGACTCCAGAAATTCAGATAATCAGAAAATCTGATAAGCTATAGAAATGATAAGAGATGTAATAGATCTTCAGGTTTACAAAGAATCATTGAGGTTGCTCAAGATACTTTACGATTTTCTTAAAAAAGTTCCAAAATCTGAATATGATTCAGTAATTCAATCTAAGAAATGCGGAAAATCAATTCCTTCAAATATTGCAGAGGGTTGGGCAAAGAGATCATCAGAGGCTGAGTTTAAACGATTTCTGAAGATTTCATTGGGCTCAAGCGATGAGCTAATTAGTCATCTGCGAACAATTGCAATAGCAGTTCCTAGATTAACAGAAGAGGCAAAAGAAGTAGCTGGGGAATATAAGATATTGTCTAAGCGAATAAATAAGCTTCACTCGATCTGGAGATCTGGTAAATTCTGATTCTCGGAGAGCCTTGGAATCTGAGTAATCATCCGAGTATTCTGAAATTGTGAAAAATTTATTAGCACTCGAAATTTATAAACGCTAATCTTTTTGAAGCTAAATTTTGCTCTCTAAATAACCGAAAAAAGATTCGATGATTTAGAGAGCAGGCTATCGTAGAGTTTTACATCCGGTAAAGGATGGTGACTCATTTGAGTCGGCTTGCCCTCTTAGGGTAGTTGAACTGGCAGATGCCGCTTCAGACGTGATGAATCAGGAAGTCCATGACCCAGTACAGGACCAAGATGGATCCTATCAGGGTCAGCAGGAAAAGCCTTGAGGCTGCCCTGAAGTTATGTTGCCAGAAAGACATGAGTAGGATTCCCGAGATGACCCCCACGATCGAGGCTAGGGAAGCGAGCACATACAGGGTTTCCTTGGTGAGCTGTTCGAGAATAGACCAGAACATCGAGAACTCCTTTCTTCGGCTAGTGCCGGTGTTTTAGCTGTCCCGGCGGTATTTAGGTATGGGCGGATCCAGGTCCCAAGGCCTGTTGAGGCGCCTTCTATTCGCTTCCATTATGGCTACAGAGATCACAGCGGAGATGAATAACAGCAAGGGCCAGATATTGTTTATCTCCTGCTGGACCAGCGCGTTCGCGTTCTCTTCTGCAGGTTGAAACCTCAGGATTGTGAGCCCAAGGATGAGCCCGATGTAGAACAGCCCGATGAGCAGTACGAGCCACCACTGAAGGATGGTCCATACGCTTCTTTTGATTCTCACTTGTTTTGCCTCCTAAGGCGGGATGCCTGGTTGGAGATGAGCAGGGTCAGGCCGCTTATCAAGCAGACCACCGCCAGTACCAGTAGTCCGCGGCTCAAGCTTTGGATCCGGCTGACGAGAGGGCTTCTACGCCATCTTTCCGTATCCATCATCCGGTCAGAGGTCTTCTCAAGGATAGCTACCAAAGCCACAAGGCTCAGGAAGGCCGCGATGAGAGCCATTGGAATTTTCACTGTTGACTCCTTCCTCTTGTGTATTGGTTAATCATCGACGATGGCGTTCCAAAAGAACCAGAGACTGGGTATTGCCGTTATTGCTAGGCTTATGCCCAGGTCAAGTCCCGCAAGCTGGAACAGAACAAGCAGGCCGGGGATTCCTATCCACGCGAGCGATGTCACCATGAGAAGCGAGATTAGCTCCCGCCTTATTTGCTCAGGGGATGACATGTTTGGTTGAAGCTTGGGATGAATGAGCATGCCGATAACCATCATGGCCATGATGACAACGACCAGTACAGCGCCAAGACCGAGG
>JBBTWB010000164.1:0-1398 GCA_038078635.1 Patescibacteria group bacterium
GTTGGGATTACGATTGAGTATTTAATTTTCATAAGTGAACTAGTTTATAAACTTCAACTACATTTACTTTCCAGTGATCTACTACTTCTGCTTGGCCGAATCCTGCAATTTCCCATTGCGAAGTTCCCGGAGGAGAACACGGCACGCTTTCACAAACTACAAATAGCTGGTTTGTTACAGTTTTTCTATCCGGATCAATTCCGGGATATTGAATTATTACCGGATCACGATTTTCTAAACGGAAGAAATATCTATAAGCATGATCTGAATTTCCAGCCGTTATGATTGCAAAATTAAAAGGCTCATTATTTGTTTTAGACAATACAAAATCTGAAATAGATTTCATTTGATTTACCTGTTGATTCCCCGGAACTCTTATTTGCGTAAAATTAAGACTGATCAAAACTAAAACTGTTAAAACTATAACAACAACTACTTTTCCAATATTTTTAAGCTGTTCCCAAACGCTTCCCAATACCAAACCAACTAACAAAAATGGCAACGGATATAGAAAACCAAGATAATAATCATAAATGGATTTTTTATAAAAAGCGAAAAGTCCAACTCCTACAACAAGCCAGATTAAAAGCAATAAATATTTTTGATAATTATTCTTATTTCCCATCGACTTTAAGAACATCCAAACAAAAAATCCTATTGAGATAGAGGCAATGATAAAAACCGCGAAGAGCCAAATATTTATTATATTTAAATCAAAGTTTTTAAAATTTGCAAAAACCGGATAACTAATAACTAGTCCTCCAAACAACCTTTCAATAACAAACTTTATATTCTCAATCTGCATCCCCGCTCCGGTCTCTGGAGAATTAAAAATAAAATCAATAATATGCATGGTATTTGCAAATTGATGACGCAGTTCAAAAAGCAAAAATGGAGAGAAGCCGATTAAGAAACCTGCAAACATTAAAAAGTATCTTTTTAGACTTTCGATTATCCACGATACTCGCGGCCTAAAATCAACGAGCAGAATGTAGAAAAACATTATCGCTCCAACAAAAGTCGCCAAATAATGTATTTGTAAATTTACTCCCATCAAAATTCCTGATAAAACAAATAGCCACCATTTATTTTTCGAAACCGCTTTATACAATACCAACAAACTTGAGAGGGTGAAGAATGGAAAAACATTTGGATTCCAGGAAGACCTGGAATAAATAATTACAATCGGAGAAACTGCATATAAAAGCGCTGAAATCAAACCTGCATTCGTACTAAAGAATTCTTTACCAATTCTATAAATAAGATAAATTGTCAAAAGCCCGAAAAGAACTACCATTACTGCAGGTCCAACCGGGTCATATCTGCTTAAGAATAAAAACGGCGCCATGAAATAATAATAAATTGGTCCCATAAAAAAACCTCCAACCGAAGAAGTTG
>JBBTWB010000165.1:0-2083 GCA_038078635.1 Patescibacteria group bacterium
TTTTTTCCCTCTTTAAGATTCACAAAACCAAAATACAAATGAGAAGTTTTATCTGCGATTTTAGGATTAACCAATTTAAGAGCAGATAGCAAAACTTTAAAATAATCTACTTGTTCATTTGCCGTCATTATTATAGAACGGTCAACGTCCGGAAAATCTTTGTCCTTCATTACGGCCAGCGCCAAATCTTTTGCTTCATAAGTTGCGTGTCCTTCGGAATTTACAAAAACTCTGGTATGAAGTCCAAACTTTTCTCCGCGGAAAACAATTGCCCCGGCGTCGGTTTCAAAAACACCGGGAACATACTTTTCAACTATCTCACGACCAACGGGTGCCGTCTGACTTTCAAAATAATATTTATCATATTTTATCCCCAACTTTTCATAAAGATTTTCAAAATGATCAAGGCTCCACTTTCTTCCCATTTCCCAAATTTTCATAATCTCCGGATCTTTTTGATATATTTTTTTATTTATTTCGGAAATGTCTTTTTTTGCTGTTTCATCATTTTCAAACGCCTGGGCACCTGTTGAGTATGCTTTGCCAAGAAACTCCGCTCTCTTTTCCAAAGACGAATTTTCAACTGTATCAAACCCTAACTTAATCATACCCCATATCGCCTTAGCCACATGCATTCCCACATCCCCTTGATAGCTCGCACGAAGGACCTTGACTCCGTTAGTCTCGTTCAACCTGCAAATAGCCTCTCCGAGCGTAAAATTACGCACATGACCAATATGAGGTTCTTTAAAAGGATTCGGATCTCCAAATTCGAAGATCAAAGACGAATTGGTCGCCAGATCAACATCTTTTGGCTCATCTAGCACTCTATCTACTTGTTTGATAATTTGAGGCTGGGATAGCCAGAAATTGATAAAACCAGGTGCCTTGACTTCGACACGGTCAAGGAATTCCAAATTCCCAATATCCAATTTCAAATTTTCAGCAATTTTTTCTGCAAACTCCATTGGTAATTTGATATTTGACATTTGAGATTTGGCATTCCTAAATGTTGCCATGGCTATGTTTGTAGTTAAATCGCCCTTTGACAAATCAGAACTTACCACAACTTGAGCCTCTATATCCACATTCACCAACTCTTTAACAGAGTTTTCCAGCATTTTTGAGATTTGAGATTTGAGATTTGAGATTTGATTTGTATTATCCATACTTCGATTGTATCACAATATAATTTAGCCTCAAAGCCTAGCCCTATAGTTTGACATGTTAGCGCATAAATGTTAAGATTATGGTCTCTACAAAGCATCCCGGCCTATGAAATGGCTATGTCTCTAAGACAAGGGAAGCTATTGTTCGAAGAGTTCACAATAGGAGGATTAATCGACAAATCGTCGAGACCACCCATCCATCACAGAAGGAGATCGTGGTGAAGCTAAGTCGCGCTATCGCGCTCCTGGTCTTGGTAATGGCAACGTTGGTACTCATTCCAACGGCGCCAAGTCTGGCCGCACGCACACCCACGCAGACCAGCTGTAAACATATGAAGATTGGGATCGCCATCGACACGTTCAAGCACATCGACGGCACGCCCAGCCTCAGGAGCGAGTGGATGATTGTTGGAGATCAAATTTTGATCTTCCAGGGATCAACCCCCGTCCAAGGCATAATGCCTCAGGACTTCTACGCCATCGTGAGCGCACCAATCGTAGCCGGATCCATCGAGAATGGGTTCTTCAGGTACTACGAGGGTAGCACTCTGCAGGCACAAGCCTTCACCTTGTCCTGCCTGGCAAGTCCCGGAACCAACCATACCCTGACTCCGCCACGTTACTGCCCAGTCACTCAAGACGAAGCAGTCGGACAGATCGGTGGAATCACGGAGTACTGGAGAGTCACGGAAGCTACTACGCATGTCACTCTGAACTATCTACTCGCGGGGAATCCGCTGGGAAGCAACTCGGTTCCACTCAATGGAACGGTGGTGGACAACCATGATCCAGGCGTCACGTACTATCCAGGCTACCGATTCCCGATGACGGACGCATTCACTCTCACTTGCTGGAAGGAGGCAGCTCCACCGGCGATCGAGCCTGGCACAAGTCCGGCACCCTAGCTCAACACC
>JBBTWB010000166.1:0-6211 GCA_038078635.1 Patescibacteria group bacterium
GCACCCAGAATATAGCCATTTAATCTCGGTGGGTAGCCTACCGAACGATGTTAGGACTTATTACAGCAATCTTGTGATCCGAATTCCCACTTGACATGTGGGAAGCTACTTATAATCTATTAACAATTCCTCACTGGCGAAAAAAACTTTTTCCTTCATATGCTTACTCCTCGTAAAACTTAATTCTCAGCTTCTTTCGGATTATATTTACACGCCTTGTGTTATCTCGAGCCTCGCTATCTCGTGGGGGTGTACCATTCGATAATCCAATTAGTGATGCTGTTGCTTCGTCAACATCATTTCGAGAAGGTACAAACCATAAATGCATCCATTCAATCGGATTAAAATATGCCTGTAGGCGTGATGCTGATTTTCTGAGTGTATCGCTTGCCTCCTCATGTAATTCCTTTTTCACCATTTTTGAAGAGTACGCTTGTGCATAAAAAATCAATTGGTACGTGATTTCTCCAATTACTTTTTTGTACGAAATATATGGTTGAACACACAGAGATTCAATAATTTTTCCAAGAGCAAAAACCAGAGTACCTGTTAAGACCGTCCAGAATGCTTGTTCCATAAACAAATTATACCAAAGGTTCGAATCCCATCTTGGGGTAGGATAGTTTGATATAGTATGCCGAGGCTAAAAAAATTGGGGTGGATGACGAGGATCGCTCGACAGGTTTAAATTCGAAGATGCTCTTCGATTCGACTTACTCTTTTGCCAAGTCTTGTATCCTCAACATTAAAAACATCAATTGTAACACTTACATCCTTCTGGAGTTTTTTAACGTCTTTTCTTAATGATTTTAGTTCTTTTTCGATAGAAAGTAATCTAAGTTCTACGTTTTTTGTTCTGTCACCTAACTCTCCTAAAGATTTTCTTAGATGAAGATTGGCTGTTCTTATTTCGTGTTCTAAACCATCCTTAATGCTTTTAGATTCTACCTCAACTTCTTCCCGAATAACTTTTCTAATTTGCTGCAAGTCTGCTTTAGTTAACATGAATAAAGAATAGATCTTTAATAAATTTATTTCAAGATGACAATTTGGGTCAGCAAACTCTGAGCTTGTCGAATGGGTGGAAGACGGGTGCTGCCCCCGCCACCTCCTGGACCACAACCAGGCGCTCTACTGCTGAGCTACATCCACCGCGTCAAACGCGGCTTCGCCATTTAAACAAACCCACATCTGAACTCTCCAATTATACCAGAGCATCTACCTAGCTTCAAACTTAATATAATACTCAAGTGATTGGAAGAATAAGAAATCAGGAACTTGTAGGCTTTAATACGAGACGGTCAAGCATTTTTACATGTTTTGAAATTTCAAGAACCTCTTTATAAACATTTACATATTGTAAAACCATATTCTTGACAGTAAATTTTTTTTCAGCATGCTCACGACATTTCCTCCGCATCTCAAGATATTCTGCTTGAGGCATTGAGTATATTCGATTAATTGCTTCGCATAATCCTTCAATTCCAGTTTTTTTAATGATAAAATTTCCTTTTATTTCCTCACTGGAAGGGTTCACTATAAAACCTGTTTCTCCATCTACGATAACCTCTGGAACTGAACCTCTGGCATATGCCACAACAGGTGTGCCGCACGCCATAGATTCAATCATCACCAATCCAAATGGCTCTTCCCATTCAATCGGAAACAAAAAAACTTTGCTATGTTGATATCCATATGCGAGCTTATGCCTGTTAACATCAAAACTGAAAGAAATATTATTTTTAGAATGTACTGAGTTTTCCTGCATTCTTTTAATCCATAGCGGTGACTCATCTTTCACCATAGGGAATAGTTTTGCTTTCTTCCCTGATTTCTTAACACATTTAATGACGGCGTCTATCCCTTTCTCGCGGATCGCACGTCCTGCCCAAACTATATACTCATCTCCCAATGGATTGAATTTCCAGATTCTTTTAACATCTATGCCGTGGGGTATGGTAGCGACATAATTTAGACCCGGCAAAGGATTTCTTTGAACATTTGATAGGGAAACAAAATAAATATTTTTTAGATTCCGGAAAAGAGAAAGATATTTTTTATTGTATTTTTCTTCTAAGAAACTGCCGTGCATGGTAACAATAATCGGCTTGTTAACGAACGGAGCGAATGGTAGCACAATATCTCCGTTACCTATATTAACGTGGTAAAGATCAAATTTTTCCTGCATACTAAACGCTTTTGAGACAAGTGCTATTTCAAAAGTCTTATGATGCTCAATGCCAACGTCTTTATCTGCGAAAGAAGCTTGATAATTAACGCTTTCAATTGGAACGGGCAGGTGAGAATTGCCTGAAGCAAATGCTGTGATCTCAAGATGGAAACGTCCTGCTTGTTTTGCAAGATTCTTGATAAGAATATAATCAAATATTTCTGTGCCTTTTCTTGTGTTTTGATTTATGGCAACATAATTTGAGTTAATAATAGCTATTTTCATAAAAAGGGTTGCAATTATATTATATAAACATGCAACGAAATGCGACCCTGGAGGGAATCGAACCCCCAACCTTGACGTTAGAACCGTCTTGCTCTATCCGTTGAGCTACAGGGCCAGTATTCGTATTTTACCATTCTTTATAACTTAAAATCAAACTAATTTATGCTATAATGAAGCTATGCAGAATCCTATAGTCAAATACACACTAAGCAATCACATCCTGCTTACAGTTCTACTGGCGGGACTGGCTTTTCTTCTGCTTGAAATTAAAGGAATTCTTTTAATTATCTTTCTTTCCTACATCATAATGGCAGCGCTAAATCCGTTTGTACGGATTTTAAGGAGCTTTAAAATACCAAAGATAATTGCCGTAGTTCTAGTTTATGCCGTAGTCATTGCCTTTATTGTTCTTCTGGTAATCCCGATTTTGCCTTTCTTCATATCTCAGATGGAGTCCCTCCTTAAGGCAATTCCTGCTTATATTGATTCAGCAAGCCAATCCCTGGGGATTCAAGTAAACAAAACTCAGATTAATTCCTTAATTGCGCCTGCCGCCAGCTCTATTGGCCAAAACGCATTGTCAGTTACATCAAAAGTTTTCGGCAGTGTCTTTTCTATAATTACACTTTTTATTTTAAGTTTTTATATGCTCCTTGACAGACAAAGACTAGGGAAAGCTGTTCCTAATTTACTCCCCGAAGAATATAAAGAAAAGGGAATTCTTACAGTACACCTTGTTGAAGAAAAACTGGGAGCATGGCTTAGAGGGCAAGTGGTTCTTTCACTGGCAATTGGATTTATTACCTGGATTGCTTTAACCGTTCTGAATGTTCCTTATGCCCTGCCTTTGGCAATTTTGGCAGGATTTTTAGAAATAATTCCAACACTTGGGCCCATTATCGCAGCAATTCCGGCTGTAATCGTAGCTCTTGCCATTTCACCTATCATGGCAGTCACGGTCATCTTGACATATATTGGAATTCAATTAGCAGAAAATAATATCTTGGTCCCGAAAATAATGGAGAAAGCAGTAGGGCTTAATCCTGTGGTGATAATAGTTGCAATTCTTATAGGGGCAAATTTACTGGGAGTAATGGGGGCACTTCTTTCAATTCCATTCGTCTCAGCCGCAATTATTATCTTCCGCGCCCTCAAATAAGTTGATCCTGCTTCGAAAGTAAGGTAAAATACAGAGTGCGCCGCGGTGGTGGAATGGTAGACACGAAGGCCTTAAGAGCCTTTACCAGCAATGGTGTGGAGGTTCGAGTCCTCTTCGCGGTACCGGGGAATAGCTCAGTTGGAAGAGCGCGCGGTTTGGGACCGTGAGGTCGGAGGTTCGAGCCCTCTTTCCCCGACCAAAGCGGGTGTAGTTCAATGGTAGAACGCAACTTTTCCAAAGTTGTCACGAGAGTTCGATTCTCTTCACCCGCTCCATTAAAAAAGATCGAACTCTACGAATTTTAGCTTCAAGACATCGCTAAAATTTACCAAAATTTAGTCTTATAACCTTACACCCCAACGGGAATCGAACTAGCTTTATACTCTTATGAGTTTTTCTAACCAAGGGATACTCTCATTTTTCCTTTTCCACCATAAATCTTCCCAGATATAATGAACTGCTAATTGCTTATAATCTCCAAACTTTTCAAAATGTTTTAATATCTTTTCTACTGGTACCGGATTTTCAGGGTCTTTATTAAAAAAGAGTTTAGAATAAATCTTTTGCTCCCAAGTTGAGACATGATTAAAAAAATCCCAGTGATGGAAAACATCAAAAAGTAAATACCAAACTGTTGCGGGACCAACGCCATAGATTTTTAGTAATTCCTTCATTTGTGTTTCCCTATCCTTTTTTCTTAATTCCATTTCATCTAATAACCCATCACTAAATTGATCGTCTATAATCTTAATTGATTTTGCTCTATAACCAACTTTTAAAGCTCTCAAATCATCCACAGAAACATTTTTTAATCTTCCTGGTTTCCAAAAACACCATAACTTTTTGCTGTCAAACTCAAGAGGTGTTCCATAATTTTCAAGCAAGGCTTTAAACATTTGAATTGAACGTCTAACAGTCGCATTTTGTAAAACTATTCCTATAATCAAGTATTCATATAGGGAACTTGGGTGTCCGGGTCTCATCCCGCGCCACTTTTTTATAATCGGGCCTAAAACTTTATCGTCTTTAAACTTGACATAAAAGTCGCTTAAATCAAGATTGAGATTGTAACTGTATCTCAATTCTGAAATTAAACTATCAATTAAATCTTTGGGGAGTGGTTTTTGTGAATAAATATGGACTGCTATTTTCGGGTTGCCAATAGTGCCTTTATTTTCAAACTTAATTCCTAAGCAATTACCTTTAAAGTTCCATGTCTGCCACCTGATTCCTTCTTCCCAATAATTATCACCGGAAGTAAAATGGTCGGGTTTATGAAAAGTAGGGTCAAAAGCAAACGGGGTATTTGGTTTGATTACAATAACTTCTTTGTACTTTAGTTGTATAGGTATCTTCATACATATTCATCATCCTTTTGGCCAAGGATAATTTATAATATCAAGCAGTTTCAATTTTTCTAATATTTTGCCTTTCTCATTCAATAAAATGAGCTCTGTGTTTTCTTTTGAACGCAAGTGATTTTCCCAAAGAAGCTGCTTACACATATGGCAAGGATAAATTGAATCACCCGGACCCACCGGTTCATTTCCAGTAATGGCAATAGCGACAATGTCATACTCTCCGTGAGCAGCTGCGTGAGCTAAAGCTGTTTGTTCAGCGCGTAGAGTTAGTGAGTAAGTATCTGAATAATACTGACCGGAAGAATAAATGTTGCCTTTCTTTGTTAGAACGGCCGCACCAAACCTCATGTCTTCTGGTTTATTATTACCAGTAAAAGCATTTTTCATTCCTTCTAGCGCTGCTGTTATTAAGCCTTTCTGTTGTTGGTCTGTCATATCCATATTTATCGCTCCCACACTTTACCCTCTGGTGCAAAATCAACTTGGTACTCTGGAATTCCTAAAGAAATACCATATTGTTTTGCTTCTTTAAACCCTTCAGCATCATCAAGTTTGACCTTAAAAATTTTATCTCGAAAAATAATAAAGTGGTATTTATCATTTTTAAAATCAGCATACCAGCTGCTATTGTGGGAATAATCCAAGGACTTACTTAATTTTTCAGCTACATTCTCTGCTTTTTCTTCAGGTACTTCTATTGTATGAAGCGTCCATTGTTTCAACCAAGGTGTTTGATGTTCAGAAGTTATCTTCTCAACTTTGGTTTCTAAAATATTTACTTCTTTTAAGAGAGAGGTGTTTTTTAGACTTTCTTCAATAATTACGCCCTTATATATCATAATATTTTAACTTTTGACTGCTTTGATTATACAGCATAAATTAACAGGAAGTTTATGCTATAATTTTCTAACCGAATGATCCTTGTGGTGAAAGTACCTTACTGTTAGGGATCGAATGTTGACACCATAATTGATGATTCATCTTGGCCACAAGGATCGAAATTTTGATATACTTACTTATACAGTTTTTAGTTCTAAAATATAAACTAAATCAGGTAATAAGCCGTCAGATAGGAATAATCTAATAAACTCTGGCAGTCTGGCTAAGACCTCGTCAGGAGCTCACTTCAACTATGGGGCGGGGGCTTGATGCCTTGAGTACTCAAAGAATAATCTAAAAGCTCTTTCATTTCCGCTCTTCTGTTTTGGCTTCCCAGAATTACTCCTATGATTTTGT
>JBBTWB010000167.1:0-4385 GCA_038078635.1 Patescibacteria group bacterium
GACCAGCTCTTGGAGTTGGATACATCGGAGCTAAGGCGATGGAAGCAATCGGAAGAAATCCGGAAGCATCGGGAAAAATTTTACCTGCAATGCTTTTAGGAATGGCTTTCGCAGAGGCTATTGCAATTTACTCTCTTATTTTGGCCTTTACAGGTTAATTAAATTATGCAAATATTCAAAGATTTCGGTGTTAACCCAGTTCTTTTGGCAGCCCAAATTGTTAACTTCTTAATTATCTTGTACGTGTTAAAAAGATTCATGTATAAGCCTGTTATAGCTATGCTTAAAAAACGGGAAGATGAAATAAAAAAAGGGCTTAGTGACTCAGAAAAAAATCAAAAGCAACTTATCGAAACAATAGAAAAAGAAAAAGCAATACTGCAAGCTGCCAGAGAAAATGCGGATAAAATGATCGCGGAAGCAAAACTTGAAGCAACGGAGTCCAAAAACCAGATTGAGGCAGCAACAAAAAAAGAAATTGAAAAAATGCAGGTGCAAGCAAGGGAAACAATAGAACAGGAAACAAAAGCAGCGGAGGAAAGATTGACCCGAAATATCGGCGAAATTGCAATCTCTCTGCTTGAAAAATCTCTAACCGGAATATTTGGTGAAAAAGAACAAAAATCTATTCTTAAACAGGCCGAAGCAGAGTTACGGAAATAACTATGTCGTAAAATATGATAAAAAAATTGTCAGAAGTCAGCTACACTAAAGAAAAACTTGATAATAAAAAGGTGAAACGCATAAGTAGGTCTCTGGGAAGAGAAGATTTAAAAGTTTATATTAAGGATTTAAAAACTATGGAAGCTAAGAAAACTGTAATAGTTACTGTTGCCACGGACAAGGGATTAACGGACATAAAAAGCTATTTTAACAAGATTTATCCGAGTAAAAGGGTAGTTTTTACAATTGACGAGTCTCTTCTTACGGGAATAAGAGTAGTAGACTTTGATAACATTTATGAATTATCTTTAAAGAATTTTTTAGAAAATGCCGTAGGAGGATCCCTAAATGATTAACGAAAAAAACATAATTGAACAGCTCGAAAAAAACCTCATGGACTGGAATACAAATCCTAAAACTCAGAATGTAGGATATGTCGAAAAAAATACAGACGGAGTGATCGTTGCGTCAGGATTGTCTCTTGTCACTATGGGAGAAAGAGTCGAATTTGAAAACGGGCTGTCAGGGGTTGTTTTAAATCTTGATGAAGACTACGTTTCAATAATCTTACTTGGAGACGGAAGTCAAATAAAACAGGGCGATAAAGTTACAAGAACAGGAGAAATGTTATCAATTAATGTATCCGAAGATCTTTTAGGACGGGTCGTTGACCCCCGCGGTGAACCTCTTGATGGTAAGGCAAAGATAAAAAAAGGAAAACTTATGCCTCTTGAAAAAATTGCGGCAGGAGTTGTGGAGAGAGAACCCGTAGATACTCCGCTGAAAACCGGAATTAAAGCAATTGATGCAATGTTTCCTATCGGACGGGGCCAACGTGAGCTAATTATCGGAGACAGAGGTCTTGGAAAAACAGCAATCGTAGTTGATACAATTATTAATCAGGGTAATTTCAGGAAAAGCGGTTCAAAACTCCGACCTGTTGTTTGTATTTATGTTGCCATAGGACAAAAAAGATCCACTATTGCACAGGTGGTCGGGCGTTTAAACGAGTCCGATGCAATTGATTATTCAATAATAGTCGCAGCATCGTCTTCCGATCCCGCAGCATCTCAATATCTTGCTCCATATGCAGGAGCGGCAATTGCAGAATATTTCTTAGAAAAAGGCCAGGACGTCTTGGTAATTTACGACGACCTTACAAAACACGCTTGGGCATACCGCCAAATTTCATTAGTGCTTAAGCGTCCTGCCGGGCGTGAGGCTTATCCGGGAGATATTTTCTACCTTCATTCCCGCCTCTTGGAACGCGCTGTTAGGCTAAATTCAAAAAACGGAGGCGGATCAATAACAGCACTTCCCATTATTGAAACCCAGGCAAATGATATTTCAGCCTATATTCCTACAAACGTAATCTCGATTACTGACGGACAGATTTTCCTGCAATCTGATCTTTTCAACAGCGGTTTCAGACCTGCTATCAACGTGGGCACTTCAGTTTCCCGCGTTGGAGGAGCAGCTCAAACCGGTGCTATGAAGAGTGTTTCCGGAAAAATGAAGCTGGAACTTGCACAATACGCAGAACTCGCGGCTTTTTCTCAATTCGGATCTGATCTGGATGCTGCTACGTCCCAAGCATTGGAAAGAGGAAAAAGAACATATGAAATGCTAAAACAGCCTCAGTACTCCCCTCTCACCGAAGCTTATGAAATTTTATCAATTTGGGCTGTAACTAATGGATTTTTGGACGATATTAAAATTGATGATATCGGGCGGTTTGAGCAGGAACTGCATAAGTTTGTTAAAAGAAGCCATGAAAAACTCATCACCACTCTTTCAAACGGCGAAAAAGTAAATGAATCTACAACAAAAGAACTGGAAAAAGCATTAACTGCTTTTAAGAAAGTTTTTAAATAAAATGGCAAGCTTATTAATACTTAAAAGAAGAATTAAAACTACACAAAATATTTCAAAAACTACTAAAGCTTTTCAAATGATCGCAGCAAGCAGACTGAAAAGGGCTCAGGAAGCGACGCTTTCGGCAAGGCCCTATGTAGAAAAATTAACAGGCATGTCAGTTGGAATCAGTAAAAGAGTGAGTCCGGATAACTTAGATAAGTATATGATACTAAACAAATCTGATAAAAAATTGGTGGTTCTGATTGCTCCCGATAAAGGTCTTTGTGGAGGACTCGTTACAAATTTAGCAAAAGAAACACTTAATTTTTATAAGGAGAACAAAAATACAGACTTTATTACAGTCGGCAAAAAAGCAGGAGGAATCGTAAGGCTTTTAGGAGGATCGGCAATTGCTTCTTTTGATTTCGGAACAACACTTCCTAAATATTCTGCAATGTATCCTATTATGAGCTTAATTGATGATCATTTTTTGAATAACAAAGCAGGATCAGTTTATTTAATTCATAGTGAGTTTAATAGCGTATTTTCGCAGCATCCTTTTACAAAAAAACTTTTACCCGTATCGTTTGAGGCATCAGAAAAAAAAGAGGAAGAAATCCGTCCGGCGACCGCGACCTCAGGGCAAACCGAAGCAGTCTTTGAGCCAAGCATAGCAGAACTTCTCCCCGGCCTTATAAGACATTACCTCGAGATGAGTGTTTTCCAGGCATTTCTTGAAAGCTATTTATCAGAACAGGCAGCAAGAATGCTTGCCATGCAAAATGCCACGGATAACGCAATAGACATGATAGATGAGCTAAAACTTTTGTATAATAAGAGCCGCCAAGAAAAAATTACATCAGAAATATTAGATATTTCAGGAGGAGTTTTTGCAAATGCCTAAAATAAACGAGGGAATAATCATAAAAGTTGCCGGACCTGTTGTAGACGTACGTTTTAAAGAAACCGTACCCAGTGTAAATGATGCTTTAACTATAGAGCTTGGAAAAGACAGTCAATTAACGCTTGAGGTCGCATTTACAACGGGAGACGGCGAGGTAAAAGCTCTTGCTCTGGGTTCAACTGACGGATTATCCAGGGGTATGAAAGTTAAGGCAACAGGCTCCCCTATTACTGTTCCAATTGGAATGCCAACTCTTGGCAGAATTTTTAATGTTTTAGGACAAACTATCGACGGGGGCGGAAAAATTTCCGGAAAAGGTTTATCTTTTGACAAAATTCATAAAGATGCTCCCCCTCTTACAGATCAGGAAACCAAACCTCAAATTCTGGAAACAGGCATTAAAGTTATCGACCTTATAGCGCCATTTACAAGAGGAGGAAAAATAGCCGTATTCGGAGGAGCCGGAGTCGGAAAAACAGTTATTGTTAAGGAACTTATCAGAAATATTGCAGTAGAACATACCGGACACTCTGTTTTTGCAGGAGTGGGAGAAAGAACCAGAGAAGGGACAGATCTTTGGATAGAAATGAAAGAAGCCAAAGTCATGGATAAAACCGTCATGGTTTACGGACAAATGAATGAACCTCCCACAAATAGACTTAGAGTCGCGCTTACGGCTTTAACTATGGCTGAGTATTTCAGGGATCAGAAAAAGGAAGACGTGCTTCTTTTTATAGATAACGTATTTAGATTTGCTCAGGCTGGAGCAGAGGTTTCAGCGCTCTTAGGACGTATGCCTTCAGCCGTAGGATATCAGCCGACTCTGGCATCGGAAATGGGCGCACTTCAGGAAAGAATCACATCCACCAAATCAGGATCAATTACCTCAGTTCAGGCTGTTTATGTCCCTGCAGATGACTATACAGATCCCGCTCCTGTGACCATATTTGCCCACTTAGAC
>JBBTWB010000168.1:0-2339 GCA_038078635.1 Patescibacteria group bacterium
AATACGCCGCCTTGGATCTTTTTCTATTTCTAAGTCAAACAGGGTTTTCTCAAGTAAGCTGAATACGGCTCTATTTTCCTGATGCTCTGCCAAAAGTCCATCAACTAACTCACAAATATAAAAAGCCTGGCCCGCCTTATTCAGATCACACTTAAGAGATGAGAAGTGATTTATGGTCTCAGCCTCTGTAAGAATCGGCATCCGGCCATTATAAATTGTAAGAAGAGTTAAATTAAGGAGCTCAACATGGGGAGATCTACGGCTAGATATTTTTCTGACACCTTTTGCAATTACCGTAATCTTTCCATTATTTTTTGTAAAAATAGTTAAAATTCTATCTGCTTCTCCAAAATTTTTCCGTTTTATAACAATTCCTTCAGTTTTAAAGACGTGCATATTAGAAATTAAGTTTTATTGTTTTATCCGTGTCTAAGATAAACTTATCCTTAATCTCTCCGTTAACATTTATAGTATGCTCATCATTGTCTGTTCCGGGCTGTTTCTGAACCATAAGAGGCAATTCCGAACCTTTAGCGACCTTAAAAGGAAGTGAGTAAGAAATAGTTAGTCTTCCTATTCCAAGAGGACGTACCGTCAGGAATCCTTCAAAGACAGTTTTGCCTAATTCTTCCGAGGTAGTCATCTTAACTTCAGATCCGCTTGAGTCCTTAAGCCTACTTCCTTTTGGCACATAAATTCTAATCCAGTCTCTAAAGTCGGCATTAAGACAAAGTCCTCCTCTTTCCAGATTACAATCTGACGGTTTATGTGGATTTTTATAGCTGACCGTTACAGTTTTTGTAATGGTCCCGTCACTTGCTACTGAATAATCCTGGGTAACATTTTGCTCAACAAAGAGATTTCCTTTATTTCCTCCAAAATTTGCTTCATTAATGTGCAGGTAATCACCATCAAATGGAATAATTTTTCCTCCCGCATTTACAGCATTAAGGCCAGTTTGAGCATCTTTATTTTCCAAACTGAATAATATATGCTTTTGTGCAATTTCAGAGAACCCGGCCTGAACTAATGGCCCCCAGTATTGTTTTGGAGAAGAAGAGAAAGCTTTATTCATAATTTCATACATTAGGTCGCCTATTAAACCTTTCCTCTCAGTTCTTACATAGTTCACCGGCCTGCTTGAATAATCTTCCAGCTCATAAATAACCTGCGGACAATCGCATCTTGGATCTATCTTAGTTGTATAGGTTTTTCCTTTTACCGTAACATCCCCCAAGACATTCATTATAGAAACCAGCGCATGAGTATCTACCGCAATAATTCCATCTACGTCCACATATTTACCGGCTTCTTTATAAAGGCTGTTAAATTCCTTCATAGACTCCTGAAAATCAGGAGATAAGTTACTATCTCTTAAATTAGCCAAAGGCACTTTTGGAAGGTACTTAAGGATTGGCCTGGCTGCCTTTTCTTTTCCGGAAATTGTATCGTCAAGCGTATAAATATCTTCAGATGCATCAACATGAACCACACCTTTATCAAGTCTGAAAACTGCATATGCTGTAATAAATCCGCCTGTAGGACGGAGCTCTTTATCATTCTGAAAAATAATTAAGTATTTCTTTTCCTTAGGCTGTCCCAGAAGACTTGGCAATACTTTTATAAGAGGTTTTGCTTCATCAACAAATTTTGTCCCATCATCCGCAAGAGTTCTTAGAGTCACCATTCCTTTTCTTACTTTACCTTTAGCCAAAAACCCCGGATAATCATTTGGATTAACGTAAGCTATCTCTTTTTGAGCAAGCTTTAAATCTTCCGCAATTTCATCAATCTTAGGAGTTACCTTATCCATGGTTTTTACTGCTGTCTCAATTCTTGTTTGAGCCGACCCTCCCACGAAACTCCCCTGACCTTTAAGACCTAGAACGTCTGCATAAGGCTTGATAGAGGCAATAAATATGTCTGCGGCGTCAAGTCCATGGAATCCGGCTTTTACCAGATGCGTCGCATCATTATAGTAAATATTTGGGCCTGGAATAATTCTTAAAACAAAAAGATAACCAAGCTTTGATTGTGTATCTTTTAGATCTCCCCTTAGCTTCTTAAGCTCCTTGTCAGCCTGCTCAATATCCTGCTGCTTTAGCGCTGCCACAGCAATTTTAGCTTGAGCATAAGTTTTCTTTACAGACATGGCAGTTAAAATTCCGGGGATCAAAATTAAAACCACGAAAAGAATAAGAGTTATTCCCAGTATCCCCAGATAAAGCCTTTTATGACCCCTAAACCGGCTAAATCTAGATTTTTTCTCTAGGTTTGATTGTTGGGTATTTTCTGCTGCTACCGGGGCGGCAGCTTTGGGTGAAGGTAAGCCAAGCTCA
>JBBTWB010000169.1:0-1307 GCA_038078635.1 Patescibacteria group bacterium
TCTATCAATTGCAAACAATATCGCATCAGGTATCCCAAAAGATCAAAAACCACCCGCACAAACCCAAAATACCATCTATCAACTGATTCAGCAGTCTATAAATAGCGCAAGACTTGCTACAACGGTTTCCCCTGCCACATCAATAAACTGGCAAAATCTTTCATCAATATACAGAAGCTTACTCGGCTTTGGTCAAAATGCAGATACTTTTGCAGTTATTGCTAATCAACAGGCATTAACTCTGGATCCAAATAACCCTCAGCAGTATATAAACTATGGAGGAATATTCTATCAGCTGGGACAGTGGGATAATGCAATAAGACAATTCCAAATAGCAACAAGTCTTAAGCCCGACTTTGCAAATGCATACTACAATCTTGGCCATGCATTAGAACAAAAAGGAGACCTAAAAGAGGCACTGGTCCAATATCAAACAGTTAAATCATTAATAGCGAATGATAAAAAAAGCTTAGCTCAGATAGATAGTGAGATAAAAACTCTCCAGGAAAAAATCGGTAAAGCAGAAACAGCTTCAAATACAGAAGTAAAAGCAGCTGAGAATCAGCCTCCGCTTGAAGTAAATAAACCCGCAGCAAAATTACCGGAGCAAAATCCACCGGTTAAAATTCCCGGACCAAAAGGCTCACCAACTCCCACACCTAAAGTATCTCCTAGCCCGACTCCAACTACTGCTCCGTAAAAAATAACTACTAAAAAAGCGCAGTTAAGCGCTAATTTTAGTTACAAAAGTAGAAATTACTCTTGAGGTTGAGATTCTGGTTCTGCTGCAGGCTGAGCTTCAGATTGAGCTTCAGGTTGACTTACGCCACCGTTATCTCTTTGTTTTCTAAAACAATCTCCACAAAGAACTGGTCTGTCTCCTCTAGGCTGGAACGGAACCATATCTTTTTTACCACAATTTGAGCATGTTATTTCATACGTTTGTCTAGGACCTCCTCTTCCGCCGCCGCCATCCATCCGAGCTTTTTTAGCCTGTCTGCATGAAGGGCATCTTACAGGAGAGTTTTGAAATCCTTTAGATTGATAAAACTCCTGCTCTGAAGCTGTCCAAGTAAATGGGTTGCCGCAATCGCGGCATGTTAATGTTTGATCTTGAAATGCCAAGTTAATTCACCTCCTTTAAAAATAGGAAAATATGTAATGTGTCTGAGGTATTCTCTGAGCCTTGTTTCATTCTTTTTCCCAGAGAACTTTATGCAGTTTCCATGGGTATCTAGAACGCAGTATACACTAGCAATTAGCAATTAGCAATTAGCAATTAATATCCTGTACCCGCACTGTTTCAC
>JBBTWB010000170.1:0-1417 GCA_038078635.1 Patescibacteria group bacterium
AATATCTGATTCAACCCCGGAAAAGGTTTTCCTTTTTGCACTTATTGGGTTTTTGAGTTTTTTTGTGATGGAGCGATTTATTCATTGGATGCATCATCATCCGCATGAATACGAGGAGCAAACAAAGCCAACGGTAACTCTTATTATGTTTGGAGATAGTATTCATAACTTTATTGATGGAGTAGCCATTGCCGCCACCTTTTTAGTAAATGTGCCGCTAGGAATTATTACCGCAATTGCAGTTGGGACACATGAGATTCCACAGGAAATTGGGGATTTTGCGGTAATGTTAAAGCGCGGATTAAAGCCTAAGAAAGTATTGCTTTTTAACTTTTTCAGTGCTTTAACAGCCATGGCCGGAGCTATTTTAATGTATATATTTGGAAAAGATCTTGAAGGTTACCTTCCTGTTTTTCTTTCAATAACCGCCGGATTTTTTATATATATTTCGGCATCCGACTTAATCCCAGAAATACATGAAAAAAATAGACGCGGCTTTGCATTTCTCGAGACAATGTGTTTAATTCTAGGAATTGTGGTTGTTTGGGGATTGGTAAGGATTTTAGAGTAAGTTCTCTAAGCTGGCCCAGCCTGATTGTTCTGCTCCTTGATTATTATACAAAAAGTCGTGATACTCCCAAAATTTACCCTGTTCATTAGCGCAATATGATCCCTCTGCTGCCGTAATTGAATCAGGTCCAAGAAATGCATAGTTCTGGAAAATAAATTTAACTTTACCTGTCTTAACGTAATCTTTTATAAGATTTGATTCTATATCCTTAAACCATTGTTCGCAGAAAGGACACTGAAAATCTGCAAACTCAACAACAGTAACTAGTGCATTAGCGTCTCCCATTACAGGGAAAGAGCTTTTAGAAATGTCAGCCGTTGTCGGAGTTATAGAAGGAAGTGGAGTAGTGGGGTCTGCAATTATTTGATCAAGAGATTCTTTAAAATCAGCCCAAGGAATTGCTCCTGAAATGGGGCTGCCATTGACAAATGTAACAGGCGTTCCGTCTACTCCGGCTTGTTGTCCTAAAGCCAGATCCTGATCAACTTTATCCTTGTATTTGCCTGATTCAAGACAAGATTTAAATTTATCAGCATCCATCCCTATGGATTCTGCTACATGTAATGGTTTGGGTGTTTCTTGCTGGCCAATCTCTGAAGTTACAGAGGCATTTTTTAAATGATAGACTTCTGTTATGAGAATTCCTAAGAGGAAAGAAATAGCTATACAAAAAACTACTAAGATAGAAGTAAAATTTAACCTTGCAGGAACTGAAAGAGTAATTTTTCTGGAGCTGCTTAAAGCAGGAGTTTTAGCTGAGGATTTGGGCTTTGCTGTGATTTTTTTCGCTGTTGCCTTTACTGCCATTGGTCTATTCTAGTAATCCATACAGTAACTGTCAACCCC
>JBBTWB010000170.1:1517-4216 GCA_038078635.1 Patescibacteria group bacterium
TCATTTGTTATTCTGGATAGACCGAAATGGCAGATATTACCTTTACAGATAGTAATTTTGAAGAAGAAGTTTTAAAGTCGGATATGCCGGTTTTGGTGGATTTTTGGGCAGAGTGGTGCGGTCCATGTAAGATAGTTGATCCTGTTGTTCATGAACTGTCTTCTGAATACGGGGGAAAACTTAAAGTAGGAAAACTGAACGTTGATGAGAATCAGGTATCATCTCAAACATATAATGTAATGAGTATTCCGACTCTTCTTATCTTTAAAAAAGGACAGCCTGTTAAGTCAATGGTGGGCGCACAAAGTAAAGAGAATTTTAAAAAAGCAATTGATGAGGTCCTTGCAGCGTAGCTGCGAAATGCCACAAATACTACAAATTTCAAATACTACAAATATTTAAATATTGGATATTGGTATTTATTGGTAGTATTGGTATTATTTACCTTATGTACGACGTTATAATTATTGGTTCTGGCCCGGCTGGGTTGACGGCCGCAATCTATACCACGCGCGCTAATCTCAAAACTTTAATTATTGCAGGCAGCAAATGGGGAGGTCAGCTTCAATTAACTACTTTGGTTGAAAACTATCCGGGTTTTCCTGATGGAATTCAAGGACCGGAACTAATGACGCAAATGCGTAAACAGGCAGAGCGGTTTGGAGCAGAAGTTGTAGAAAAAGAGTTTACATCAGGAGATTTTAATAAACTCGGCGGACCGTTTACCGTTAAAGCAGAGGATCAAGTATATGAAGGAAAGTCTGTAATTATTGCAACAGGAGCGGATACGAAATGGCTTGGTGTTCCGGGGGAGATGGAAAAGATCGGCCGTGGCGTTTCTTCCTGTGCGCCATGTGACGCACCCTTCTTTAGAAACAAAAATGTAATAGTTGTTGGTGGAGGAGACTCTGCTATGGAAGAAGCGCTGGTTTTAACTCATTTTGCAAATAACGTAATTATTGTGCATAGATCAGATACCTTTAAAGCCAGTGATATCATGCAAAAACGAGTAAAAGAAAACCCCAAAATTCATTTATTCCTTAATGCCCAAATTATTGAGATTTTGGGTGATCAAAGGGTTGAAAAGGTCAAAGTTCGGGTTAAACCGTCTGATAAAAGTTTGCCTTCTAAGTCAAACGAGGAAATAGAGAGAATTACTCCGGCGCTTTTACAGTTTAAAGTTTTAGAGAAAGATGCAGAGACTATAACCGGCACGATCACAATCGATGGAGTTTTTGTAGCCATAGGACACATTCCCAACTCAAAAGTTTTTGAGGGGATTGATAGGGATGAATTTGGATTTATTAAAGTTCAAGATCATTATAGAACTAATATCGAAGGTGTATTCGTTGCGGGAGATGTTCATGATGCCAAGTATAAACAAGCAGTAACTGCTGCCGGTTTCGGCTGTGCCGCAGCGCTTGAAGCAGAACACTGGTTAGATAATACTTCTTAGTCTTTTAATTTTGCTCTCCCCGGGTGGTAGAAAAACCAGAAAACCAGTCCTGATATTAGTATCACTGCAGCAGAAACATAAATTGGAGTTTCAGGTTTAAGCCCGGCAGCAATGTAGCCTGAAAGAATAGGAGGAATCATCATAGCAAGAGCAGAAACAGATGAATTAATCCCCAAAACTTCGCCCTGAACCGAAGCATCTGCGTTTTTACTAATAAGTGCTGTAAGATTTGCAAAATTCAGTCCATTGGCTATTGCCAAAACAGGAGTGATTAAATAAAGCCCTAAAGTATTGCCCGGGAAAAAGTAGAGAAATACCGAAAGTGCGCTGGCGAGTAAACTAAAACGGACAATTTGGATTTCTGTAAATTTACCCGCTAATTTTCTGACAATTACAGCTTGGGTGAATGCAAACCAAAAACCAACATAGGCAAAAAAAGTTCCTATGTCTCCCTGGGTAAAGCGGAATTTGTTGATCAAAAATACAGCAAAGAAAGTTGTGAAAAAAGTAAATCCTGCGTTGAATAAAAAGTTAACCGTAAAAAGCTCGCGAAGCTGAGGATGTTTTAAAGCGTGCCAAATATTGACAACTGATTTAGACCAGGCAATCGCGAGTCCGTGTTTTATATGTTTATTTGTTTCCGGAAAAATGAACAGTAAGGAAATTACATTAAGTGCCGATAAAATTGCTGCAAACCAGAAGGGAGTTGCCGGATTAAACCATGAAACAAAGCCGGGATCAGATAATTTTCCTCCTAAATATGGGCCAATTATAAATCCTAAGCCAAATGCTGCGCCCATAAGACCAAAATTTTTAGATCTATCAACCGGCTTGGTAAAGTCAGCAATTGATGCCTGAGCTACAGATACACTTCCGCCGGTTAGGCCCGCAAATGCCCGGGCCAAAAAAAGAACCGGGATATTCTTAGTTAAGATTCCAATAGCAAAAACAACGTATGATACAGAAGTTCCCGAAAGACATATTGCCAGGATTTTTTTCCTACCGTATCTATCGGAAAGCTGTCCCAGGATTGGTGCTGATAAAAATTGCGCTATTGAAAAGATAGCAATTAAATATCCTAATAGTATATATCCTTGCTGAATGGTTTGACCTTTTGGCAAAAGGAAGAATTCTGAAGCTGGATTTGCTAATAGTTGGGGGATAATCGGGATTATTATTCCAAATCCAATCAGGTCAACAAAAATTGTGAATAGAATCACCGGAAGCGGGTTATTGGAAATTT
>JBBTWB010000171.1:0-2964 GCA_038078635.1 Patescibacteria group bacterium
CAGAAAGAGGCCAACCAATCAAAAATTTAGCCCAAGAAAGAAGTTGAGTTTTATCCACCCGCATTTAAAGATTATATTATTTTGAAGACTTTAAAACAAACCTATTACGTTAGATCTGATGCTTTTGCGCTACCAAATGGAATGATCATTTCACCTTTCAACAAACTGCCATGATGACCTTTCAAGTCAAGCTTTTTTTCAATATTATATTCATACCAACATGCGTGAGATCCTTTTGACAGAATAAGAACATTACCCAATCTCTTTAGGAACTCACCGTGAGGAGTAAAGTTTCCAAAAAGCTGTTTTATTGTTTGCTTATCAAGCTTTAGAACTTGAGATTTATTGTTTAATTCTTTTTCAAGATAAGAGATGATTTCATCAATTTTATCTTGTTTTATATGTAAAAAAATATCTCTTGGGCTTCCTGAGGGCAAGATTGGATTTCCTTTGGAATTTAACTCGTACCTTTCAGTTAAATAACTGTGATTGTTGAGTAAAGTAATATTTTCTAAATCAATATCTTCTTGTCCATGGTCCGCAGTAAAGAAAATTCCCGTATCCGCAGAGATATTTGAAGAGAGTTTTATTAGGAAGTCTTGTTCTAAATACTTAGATAGTTTTTCAACTTCCTTTTTTGTTTCATCTGTCCAGACACCATATGCATGCTCAACATTGTCTACAGCAGGCCAATATACATAACAAAATAACTGAGAATTTGAGTGTTCCAAGGTAGATACCAGACTAAATAGAAGATCTGGTAAATCTTTGTATCCTATAACTTTTGCTTTTCTAGAAGTAGCTTTAGTATAGATGCCATCTGAAATATCCTCTGGTAGAAATATTACTGATTCCACTTGGTTTTCTTTTAAAGTTTCGTAAATAGTTTTTCCATTAAAAATTAAAGATGAGTTTTGGGGAAGGTTGGTCTTAGTATCTGTAAATTCCGTAACAACGATCTCATAAGGTAGAGATTCAATAATTTCACCGATCGAGGGCATATATAAGTTCCATTCAAAATACCCATGCTCAATAGGAGCAAGCCCGGTATGTAGGGTTGTAATTGCGCTGGCCGTTGTTGGGGGAAATACCGAAGTAATTTTATTTATTTGTCCTTTATCTTTAAAAACTTTAAAAAAGTCTTTATCAGCATATTTATCGAAAATATTAAAACCCAATCCATCGATCATAAAGAAAATTAGCTTAGAACACCCTTTTACGTTAGATGTCATATTTTCAGGAAGAGAAGCCCGATTTGTTTTTATGTCAAAGTGATTAAGGATAGTGGGGGGAATATTTAGTAGAGATTTATTTAGACTTTGATAGATAAAATCATCGCTCACCTAAATATTTTAACAGAAATGTCTTCAAGCTAGCTATGTGATGTGAATAATATTTGGACGTAGAACTTAAATCCTTCTTATCTTTGGCTTCAAACTCAATACTTTGTGACCCGCACAAAAAACTCCTCAGCTTCGTTCGGAGCAAGCTCACTAGTTCAAGTTGGCTAATGTTTTCCTAAGTGACAATCTTAACTGTTTTCTTCCAAAACCACTCTTGAGAAATATCTCTCTGGCTTTTGCATCATCTTCATTAGTGAAATATTCATAGTGAATTAATAAAAGCGGTCTTCTTGGTCTTGTAGACTCAACATTTCCTGAATGATGCTCTTTTAATCTTTGCTTTAGATCATGAGTGAAGCCAACATAAAACTTTCTATCTTTTTGACTAAAGAGGACATATGTGAAGTATCCAGATAAAACGTCTGACGGGAAGTCTGACTTCCCAGACACGTTTGACTGTGTCGTTTTATTCATAAATTATAAGATGTTGGTGCCAAGTCTGACTTGGTCACCTCGTAAACTCAGCGAAGCCGAGTTTGACTCGGTGAGCCGCACAGGAATCGAACCTGTAACCACCTCCTTAAGAGGGAGGTGCTCTACCAGTTGAGCTAGCGGCCCTAAAAAATGAGCGCATTTTTCAGGGTAAACCCTGTTCTGTCGATCTTTCTATTAATTTTAATTTATATTCTCTTTTCCACTGCTTTATAGCAGCTTCTCTTTTTCTTGCTTCCGATTGTGTATCATAATTCTCGCTATAAACAAGAGTCACAGGACGTTTACCTTTTAGCGATTTAGCTCCCAGTTTGGAGTTATTATGCTCGATAACTCTGCGTGAAATATCCGTTGTTATGCCTGTATACAGAGAATCGTCGATACATTTTACAATATAAACGTGCCAAATCATAATCCTTGAATTCGTTTACACTAAAAAATCTCGCCAGATTTTTCAGTGCGCCCCTGGCAGGAATCGAACCCGCATTACTGGTTCCGAAGACCAGCGCTTTATCCGTTAAGCTACAGAGGCACAATGATAATTTTAACAGATAGGCTTATATTCCTCAAGAAAATATAAATACTTCGATGATTCGAATCATCGAAGTAGGGAAATATAGACGGTTATTGGTTATAGGAATTTTTGGAGGTCGAAGGATGTGCGGCTCACATTTGAAATTTGGTTTTGAATTCTCTATAATCTCAACAATTATGTCAGGTTCCGCAATAGAGTTAGGACAAGAACCACCAGAGGCAGTAGCAGTGCCGGAGCCGGAAGTGAACGTCGATGGCTACGGAAGGCTTGCCGGAGATGTATTAGGTGCTGTAAGATTTAGTCCCGGATGGCAAAGAATTCAGGGACTGATTGCAGATGAGCAATCTTCGAGAGACTTGGTGGCTGCTACTGAAGCATCCTTAGCAGAACTTCCTTCTTATAGAGCTCAAATACTTAGATTAAAATATAGCTTATCTACGCCGGGTAGCCCAGGACTTTCTTATCAAGAGTTAGTGCCTTATTTTGGCTACACTGCTGGAACTGTAGGTAAAATGGTAAAATCAGCAGTGCGTAGTCTAAGAATTCAAGACAGACTTGATCCTATAAATAGAGTAGTTTATCCCGAAAGATACC
>JBBTWB010000172.1:0-5197 GCA_038078635.1 Patescibacteria group bacterium
AATGTCGACGGAGTAGGACTTCTTAGAGCGGAATTTATGATGGCAGGAATAGGAACTCATCCTAAAAAGATGATAAAAGACGGTAAAAAAGACATTTTTATTAAGGAGCTTGCTGCAAATCTGGGAAAATTCTGCGAAGCGTTTAACCCCAGACCGGTGGTTTACAGAGCATCTGACTTTAAAACTAATGAGTACAGAAATTTAATTGGCGGACGTGAATTTGAGCCTGATGAACCTAATCCAATGCTTGGCTATAGGGGTGCATTCCGCTACATTCACGATCCTGAAGTATTTAAACTTGAACTTGAAGCAATTAAGTTAGTGCGTAATAAAATGGGATATAAAAATCTTTGGCTTATGGTCCCTTTTGTAAGAACTCCCCAAGAACTTGAACAAGTCAAAAAAATTATATCAGGCGCCAATTTATATAGATCTGCAAGTTTTAAGTTATGGATGATGGTTGAAATCCCAAGTAACGTTATCCTTCTTGAAGAATTCATCTCAAAAGGTATTGACGGGGTATCAATCGGCACAAATGATCTAACAATGCTCCTTCTTGGAACAGACAGGGACAATAGTGAAGTCGCACCGGAATTTGATGAAAGAAATCATGCTGTTTTATGGGCTATTGAAAAAGTTATAAAGACAGCGGGAAAACACGGGGTCACCTCTTCAATTTGCGGACAAGCAGCATCTTATCCAGAAATCCTAGATGTGGCAATTTCTTCCGGCGTAACAAGCGTTTCTGTCGCACCTGATCTTATCTCTCCTGTTAGAACACTTATTTCAGAAAAAGAAGAAAGAATTTTTGCTAAAAAATAATATGGCTGTAATAACTCAAATTAAAGCAAGGGAAATACTTGATTCCAAAGGAAACCCTACGGTTGAAGCAACTGTAGTTCTTGATAACGGTATTTCTGCTGTTTCTTCCTGTCCCACCGGAACGTCGGTCAGTACATATGAAGTTAAAGAGATAAGAGATAATGATCCTGCAAGATTTAAAGGTCTTGGAGTACTTAATGCTGTTGAAAATGTAAATAAAATTATTTTCCCTAAACTTGCAGGCATGGATCCGACTAATCAGCACGAAATAGATAAAACAATGCTGAAGCTTGATGGTACGTCAGACAAAGGAAAGCTTGGTGTTAACGCAATTCTTCCTGTCTCAATGGCTGTTGCTAAAACTGCAGCAAAATCACTAAATATGCCGCTTTTTGCATACATAAGACACTACACAAGCTTACAGTCTGTGCCTTTTAAAATTCCTGTGCCTGCTTTTAATATTCTAAATGGAGGTAAACACGCTGGTAATAACTTAGATTTTCAGGAATTTTTAATTATTCCCGCTTCATCAATTCCTTACCAGCAAACCCTTAATATGGCAGTTGTTATTTATCAATCTCTTAAAGAAACTTTAAGAAATAAAGGTGCCACCACTTTAATTGGAGATGAAGGCGGATTTGGACCCAGTTTTGCCACCAACAGAGATGCGCTCCTCATGCTTACTGAAGCAATTGGTATTAGTAATTACCGTTTGAATTATGACGTTTTCCTGGGACTTGACGTAGCCGCTAATAATTTTCATGAAGGAAGCAAATATTCCATTAAAGATAAAGGTCCTAGTGTGTCAACTAAAGACCTTGTTACCGTTTACGAAAATTTAAATGACGAGTTCAATTTTCTATACCTTGAGGATCCTTTTGCAGAAGATGATTGGGCGGGCTGGACAAGCTTAAATAACATAACTTCAAAAAATACACTTGTTGTAGGAGATGATCTTACTTCAACTAATCCAACGAGACTTCAGGGCGCTCTAGCTAAGAAAGCAATAGGAGGAATAATTATAAAACCTAATCAAATAGGAACGGTTATTGAAACATTGGCTGTAGTTGAGATAGCCAGAAGTTCAGGACTTAAAATTATTGTTTCTCACAGATCAGGAGACACTGCCGATGATTTTATTGCAGATTTTGCTGTAGGAGCAGGAGCAGACTATGTAAAGTTTGGTGCACCTGCAAGAGGTGAGAGAGTTGCTAAATATAATAGACTTCTCGAGATAGACAGTTTAATTAGAGGTTCTTAGGACTGAATAAAATTACAAACTCCCCTTTTGGTTTCTTTTTTTCGTATTTCTTAAGAAATACTTCAATTGTGCTACTTACCTGCTCTTCATAAATTTTTGTAAGTTCTCTGGCAAGAGTGATATTAATGTTTCCAAATACCGTATTTAAATCAACTAGTACTTTTACCAGCCTGTGAGGTGCTTCATAAATAATAACTGTTGCCTCAAGTTTTTTGTTTGAGATTTGAAGCTCTTTAAGGAGTTTTAATCTATGTCCCGGTTTTTTAGGAAGAAATCCTAAAAATATAAATTTATCCGTAGGTAACCCTGAACTTGAAATAGCAGTAATTACCGCTGAGGGGCCCGGGATTGAAACTACCTTGATGTTTTCTTTCAAACATTGTCTGACTAACCTAAATCCCGGATCAGAAATTGTAGGGGTCCCTCCATCAGAAACAAGAGCAACGTCACGGCCGTTTATTAAAAGATTTAAAATATTCGGGATTCTTACTTTCTCATTTTGCTCATAGTAAGAAATAAGCATTGGATGAGAGTTTAAATTCAAGCTCTTAAGAAGAATTCCGGTTTTTCTTGTGTCCTCGCACGCAATATAATCAACAGACTTGAGAGTTTCAATTGCCCGCAAAGTTATGTCTTGTAAATTTCCGATTGGTGTTGCTACAATAAACATTGTCCCTTTTTCCATATGATAGAAGCATTAGCAGGCTATATTATACACTTTATTGAAGCTACAAACTACTTTGGCATCTTCATTCTCATGACTTTGGAATCCTCTCTTATTCCGATTCCGTCGGAAATTACAATGCCTTTCTCAGGCTTTCTGGTAAGCCGTGGGGAACTTAATTTAGTCTTAGTAATACTTGTGGGTGCTTTTGCAAATCTTGCAGGTTCAATAATTGCCTATTATATCGGCTATTTCCTGGAGGAAACTGTAATAGTGTCATGGATTAGAAAATATGGCAAATTTATCCTTATTACGGTTGATGATTATGAAAAGTCCCGCCATTGGTTCTTAAAATATGGGAATAGCATAGTTTTTTTTAGCCGCCTTCTTCCCGGAATCAGAACCTTTATTTCTCTTCCCGCAGGGTTGGCTGAAATGAACATCTGGAAATTTTCCTTCTATACATTTTTAGGGTCTGTCATATGGTCCGCTCTTTTAACCTATGTAGGAGTTTATTTTGGGGAAAACTGGCACGCACTTGAGCCGATTTACAGAAAATTTGAATTTGCTATTGCCGCATTTATAATCCTTGGAATCCTCTGGTATATTAACCATAAACTGAAAATTGTCAAACTTCCCAAGCTGGGTCGCTAACCTACTGTCAAGGTCCGACCTTGGTTACGCACATGTTAAGGTCGGACCTTGTCTAGAATGGTTGAGAATTTAACTTCTTTTATTGCCTCTTTTGGATATATTGGTGTTTTCCTGGTAATGGTGCTTAACTCTGATTTTATTCCGCTTTTTACCGAAGCTACTCTTCCCTTTGCCGGTTTTTTGGCAAGTCAGGGCAAACTCTTAATCCCCTTAGTAATCCTTGCCGCTGTTTTAGGTGATTTCGTTGGCGGATTAATCGCTTACTCAATCGGATATTTTTTAGAAGAAACATTAATAGTTGGTGCGATTAAAAAATATGGCAAATATGTTTTGCTCAAAGAAGGTGATTATGTAAAAACCACAAATATTGTCAAAAAATATGGCGCTCCGATTGTTTTTCTTGCAAAATTAACTCCCGGACTTAAAACATGGACTTCTGTTGCTGCAGGAATATGCGAAATCAAACTTCAAAAGTTTGTGGTCGCATCTGTTTCTGCTTCTATCATTTACAACTCTGTCTTAGTATTTGCAGGATATTATCTTGGCAAAAACTGGAGCACGATAGTAAGCTACTTTAATAAACTTCAAATTTTACCATTCGTCTTGTTGTCTGTTTTCTTACTGTGGTATATCAACCACAAGCTTAAGATAATTAAATTTCGAACTAAAAACTAATTGCTAGACTCAGTACATTTTGAATTTGCGAACAACTCCTACAGCGATTCCCTGAATCTTGAGGCTATTCGGGTAAATCGGCTCCATTGCAGAGTTTGCAGGCTTTAAAACGATTCTCTCACCTTCTTTATAGAACTTTTTCAGAGTTGCCAGGTTATCATCTACCAGAGCAACTACTATGTCTCCGTTATTTGCTATGTCTGTTTTTTCAATAACCACGTAGTCCCCGTCTAAAATTCCTTCTTCTATCATTGACTCTCCTTTAACTTGTAAAACGTATGCTGTTTTTTTGCCTGAAATCATGGAAGCAGATATCTGAAATGTGGCATTAGGATCAGTATGCGGCTCAAGAGGCTTTCCTGCGGCAATGTAGCCCATCAAGGGGAGTTCTATTGACGGAAGCTGCCCCAGCATACCTGAGGCTGCTTTCTCATCAATTATTTTAAGAACCCTGGTATTCCCGTCTACTTTTTGAACGTAACCTTTTTCAACCAATGAACGGATAAGCGTGTGAACTGTGGAATTACTTTTATGTCCTGTTGCTTTAGAAATCTCCGTGAGTGTTGGAGAATAGCCGTATTGTTTTTGAAACTGGGCTAAAAACTCTAAAACTTCTCTTTCTTTCCGGTATAAAACTCCTGGCATAGATTTTATGAGCAGTTCCGGATTAACCGGAATACCATATGTGAAAATTATACGAATAATAATAGAACTTTAGCAAGATGACAAACTGCATCTTTATGATGCAGAATTAAGAATTATGAGTTATGAATTAAGAATTGCGCTGTGGTAAAATAATAAGTCAGCCTAACAATGGATTTTCAACTTAAATCAGATTATAAGCCGGCAGGAGACCAGCCTGAAGCTATAAAAAAGCTCCTAAAGAGTATTGAAGCTAAAAATCAACACCAGGTCCTCCTTGGTGTTACAGGCAGTGGAAAAACTTTTACTATGGCAAATATGATCCAAAAGCTCAATCGCCCAACGCTGATTATTTCCCATAATAAAACCTTGGCAGCACAGCTTTATCAGGAGTTTAGGGATTTTTTTCCGGAAAACACAGTAAGCTATTTTGTTTCCTATTATGACTATTATCAGCCTGAGGCATATGTACCGACAAC